>NZ_JAMYSA010000032.1:0-65679 GCF_040321735.1 Mesorhizobium sp. M0293 | reverse complement strand
TCCAGGATACGCTGGTTCCCTACGGCGATTTCGACACCAACGTCGTCCAGTACTACTTCGACGCTGGCAACGGCTTCTCGGCCGTCCTTTCGCTCGAAGAAGGCTCGGGTGTCGTTGGCACCATCGACAGCTACGTTCCGCACGTCGTCGGCGGCGTGAAGTACACGCAGGGCTGGGGCGCCATCACCGGCGTCATTGCCTATGACAGCAACTACGAAGAAGTCGCCGGCAAGGTCCGCTTGGACGTGAACGTCAATGACGCCATACAGCTGTGGGTCATGGGCGGCTACGGCACCGACGACAACCTTGATGATCCGACCTATGCCATTCCGGCTGGCGGTCGCGGCTTCTACAAGCAGTGGGGCGGCAACTGGGCAGTGTGGGGCGGTGGCACCTACAAGTTCAACGAGAAGACCTCGTTCAACGCCCAGATCTCGTATGACGACTGGAAGAATCTCGGCGTCGCCGCGAACATCGCCTACGACATCGTTCCCGGCATGACGATCACGGCCGAAGTCGACTACCTCAATGCAGGCAAGTTCGACGACGCCGACTTCTCCAACTGGACCAATGCCGACAAGAAGAGCAGTGTCGGCGGCCTCCTCCGCTTCCAGCGCTCGTTCTAATAAATTTCGCTTCGGCGAAATTGAAAACCCGGCGGGCAACCGCCGGGTTTTTGTTTGTTCAGAAGATGGGTACGCGGTCCTGCATCTTCCCCGCCTGCAGAATTCGAACTGCCATCTCTGCGGCGGAGCAGTCGCAACGCCAGGGCGAAACGACTTTGCTCCCATCGGGCCGCTGGCGGATTCGATTTGCTTGGTGATCCCTCAACCTTAGGGCAAACTGCCTGTCGGGGCGCTAGGAGGAGAAATGAGAGCACGCGCAGCAACGCTTGGGGATCTGGAGGATGTCTTTCGTGGTCTGTCCAAGCGGATGTCGGATGAATACGTCGCGGCTGGCAAGGACCGCAAGATCGCCTACGACAATCTGATGATGAATTTGAAAGAAGGCCGCGCGCACGCGCTTGTCGAGGGCGACAAGGCCGTGGCGATCATTGCCTGGCATGAGAACAGCGATGCCGCCGATACGCTGTTTGCCGCGCAGGAGGATTTCTTCCGCGCCGCGACCGTTCGCTTCTGCAAGCGGCATATCAAGCACATCCAGGCGCTCGCCGGCAACCTCCCCATCCACTCCCGCAGCTGGCTCCAGGGGCCGGATGTCGCAAGATGGTTTGGCGTCATCGGCTATGTCGAGCGCGGCCAGGAGAACGGCGCCACCCTGTTCGAGCTGCCGCCGGCCCGCATCGGCTAAGGAACCCTGGCTGGTAAAGGTCTTCACCCTGACCGCAAACGCCGCCTCCACCTCGCCCGTCGCCCGCACAAGTTCGTCGATGCGGATCACCGTCTCCGGCTCCGGGCGCCTTTGCTCGGCGGCCTTCAGGACTGCCTCAGCAAGCGGCTTGCGCCGGGCGCCGAATAGCGGGATGTTATAGGAGGGCAACCGGGGGGCAAACCGGCACGCCGAGATCGATATGGCTGCTGGAAAATGTCACGAGCTTGCTTCGCCTTTCTTGCCTTTGTTGCCTTGATGAGGCCGGTAGAGGCAGGCGAGTGGATGTCTCATCTGCTTGACCGCTCCAGCCTGGCGATCGCCTATTTTCGCCAAGCGGATCTTGTGACCGCATACACGACCGCAATGGCGCGCTTTCGTCTGCAGCTCGCAGGGCGTGCCGGCGAAACCAACCTTGCGGTCCCTCTCGAACCACTGCTTTTGCGGGCGGAATTTCGTGCGCGGACATGGCGTTCGGCGGACGGCAGCCTGTTGCAGGGCTTCGCCGGCAAGGGCGGCTTCCGGCTGACTATCGGGAACTGCCTGGCGCGCATCTGCGCTGCCAGCGAATGCAGTGATGCCGGTTGGCCGGTTTACGCCTGCAGCGATGGAGGCAAGCGCAAGATGTCCGTCACGGATTTTGTGACGGCAAGCTTCGGCGGCGTCTCCTACCGCCGATTGAGCGCCTCCCCTTCACAGGAATGATGGCGCGAGGCGCCAACCACCTTGCCGCAGCATTCAGCAAAGGGCGGCATCCTTCCCCCTCACCGCAAACGCCGCCTGCACCGCACGGTTGACCGTTACTGGCAGGATCGACATGTGGTTTTCGCCGGCATGCAGTTCGAAGTTCGCGCGCACGCCCGGGAAAGCATCAAGACGCTCAGCCATTGCTCGCGCGAATTCGTCGGTGCGTGTCACCTTCTTCTGCTGCAGGCGCTTTTCCTCGTCCTCGGCACCGATCTGGAACGGCGCCAGCTTATCCGTCTCGTATTCGCCTGCCGACAAGATCACAGTCGCCGTCAGGCCTGCAGGAACGGTGGCCTCGAAGGCTTCGAGAAAGCGGTCGATGGCACGGTCTTCCCAATAGATGGCGGGGCTCGCCGCGATCCAGGTTTGGAAGGCAGAAGGCCGCGTGAACAGGGCGTAGAGCGCAAACAAGCCACCGAAGGAATGGCCGTAAAGCGCCTGGCGGCTTGCATCGACCGTGACCCGACTGGCGACCCATGGCTTCAGTTCGTCCTCGATGAAGGCAAGGAATTCCCCTGCCCCACCGGTCCGGACTTCGGGCGTGCCCTCGTAGAAGGGCGGATAGGTCTTGCCCGGCGGTGGGCCGAGATCCCATGAGCGGCGCAGCGGGTCATAGGCGCCCTCGAGGGGATAGCCTATGGCGACGATGACGCCCCAGCCGACATTGGTGCCCGTGGGATAGAACGCCTGCGCGCGCATGGCGTCGACCGCTGTGCCGATGACGGCGTTGCCATCGGTCATGTAAAGCACAGGCCAGCCGGCTGCCGGTGCCGGAGTTGCCGGAACGTGCAGGAATATCCGCCAGGGATCACCGCCACGTGCCGGGACAAAGTCGTGGACCGTCGTGTCGGCAATCAAGGCTGGCGCCGCCATCGACTTGGACATGAATATCTCCACAGGAACAAAAAGGTCAGCGGCGGCGCAGCAGCCACATCAGCACCGGGCCGCCGATCAGCGTTGCGACGAGGCCGGCGGGAATCTGGTGCGGGAAGATAGCGGTGCGGCCGATCCAGTCGGCGGCGACCATGATCAGCGCGCCGGCGAGCACCGCGCCAATGGCCTGCGGCAGGGCACGGGAAAGGCCAAGGCGACGGGCAAGATGCGGCGCCATCAGGCCAATGAAGGTCAGCGGGCCGACGATCAGCGTCGAGGCGGCGGTGAGCGCTGCGACCATCAGCAGCACGAGAAGCCGCGTCCTCTTCAGGTTGATGCCAAGGCCTTGAACAGCGGCGGAGCCGAGCGGCAGGATGTCGAGCCAGCGTATGAAGAGAGGCGCGAACGCGAAGAGGCAGACAGCGATGCCGCCCGTCAGCAGTGCGGCGCCGACATCGACGCCATAGGTCGAACCAGTGAGCCAGTTGAGCAGCTGCATTGCCCGAGGATCGCCGGTGGCGGTGAGCACCAGGATCAGCGCGTCGAACAAAGCCGTCAGGGCGACGCCGGCAAGCAGCAGCCGTTCCGGCGCATAGGCGGCACGGCGGCCGATCGCCAGCGTCACCAGCAAAGCGGCGAAAGCGCCGACGGTTGCCGCCGCCGTCTGAACCGGGCGTCCGGCATCGGAGAGCGCGAACAGCGCCACCATCATGCCAAGCGCGGCGCCGGCGCTGATGCCAAGCACTTCGGGGCTGGCCATCGGATTGCCGGTCAGCCGTTGCATCATCAGCCCGGCGAGCGCCAGCATCGCGCCGGCACTCAGCGCGGCAAGCACGCGGGGCCACCGCCACGACAGCAGGGGCTGCAGTTCATCGCCGAAAGCGAAGGTCCAGCCATGCGGTCCCGGCCCGTACAGCAAGGCCAGCCCGAGCAGCAAAAGCAGAGCCAAGCCGATCGCCGCCAGCAGGAAGCCGGGCCGGTTTGCGCGAGGCAGGCGCGCGGCCGTCAAGGCCGGGGTTTCCAACCCAAGCGCAAGCCGCGGCAGCAGCCAGAGAAGCAGCGGCGCGCCGAGAAGTGCGGTGATCGCTCCGGTCGGCAGCAGGTCGCCTTGCGGTCCGGTCGCGATCTGCACGCCCTGATCGGCGGCCCACAGCAGTGCCCCGCCGATGAGCGGCGCCATCACCAGTTGCTGGCCCAGTCGGCGAGCACCGCCGATGCGCGCAAGCGTCGCTGCGGCCAGGCCGACGAAACCTATGACGCCGACAGCGGCAACGACAAAGGCGATCAGCGCGACGGCCGCCGCCAGTCCGGCGAAGCGATAGGCGCCGAGCGGCACGCCCAGACTGCGCGCACCTTCATCGTCGAGGCCAAGCAAGGTCAGTGGCCGCACCATGAGGAAGATCGCCAGCGCAGCAGTGCCGATGCGTGGCAACAGCCACAGCGTCGTCGACCAGTCCTGCTGGCCGAGCGAACCGGCGCCCCAGATGAACAGGCTGGCCAGCCATTCATGCCGCAGCACAACGAGAGCGGCACCGATGGCGCCGGCATAAAGGCTGATCACAAGCCCCGCCAGAACGACCGAAAGCGGCGACAGGTCCTTGTGCCAGGACAGAGCGAAGACGGCGGCAAGGGCCGTGAATGCGCCCGCAAGCGCTATCCATTCGCGGCCGAAGGCAAGCAGGGAAGGCGACAGAAGCGTCGCCAGTGCCAGGGCCAGATAGGCGCCGGCCGAGACGCCGACCGTTTCGGGCGAGGCGAGCGGATTGCGCAGGACCTGTTGCAGGACGGTTCCGGCAAGGCCGAGTGCCGCGCCGCACAGAAGGCTGACGGCAAGCCTGGGCAGGAAGGCGTAGTGGACGAGCACCTGCCGCATGTCGGCGATGTCGGGAGCGGCGAGCGATTGGAGCCAGAGCGCCGATGGCAGCTGCACCGTGAGGTTTGAGACGGTTGCCGCTAACGCTGCCGCGAGCAGCATCGCGCAAAGCAGGATCGCGCCTATCGGCTGGTTGCCGAGAAAGCCCCCTGCCAAGGTCCGGCTGGCCGACGCAGGCTTTCCCTCTTGGACGATCGTCGCAGCACCGTCAGCCATGGGCAGCTTCCGCGGTCATTGCCGACGCCAGGACCCGAGCAAAACGGGTGGCGGACGGAAGCGCGCCGAACATATGGACGGCGGGCAGGCGCATGATCGAGCGATTGCGCACGAAAGGCATGGCGTTCCAGACCGGACTTTCGGTCAGCGTGCCGCCGGCCCCCTCGGGCAAGGGTTCGAGATAGGCGAGGCGCGCGTCGCTCGCTGTCGCCAGCCCGTCGATGCCAACGGTCGAAAATCCCCAATAATTGGTCTCGGCCGTCCAGGCGTTGCCAAGCCCGATGCGGTCGAACACCTCCTGAAACAGACTTTTCTTGCCGTAGACGCGCACATTGCGCGGATCCATGAAGCTGACGACATAGATCGGCCGCGCCGAAAGCGGCGCCAGTTGCTGGCGGACCTCTGAAAAATAAGCGCCTGTCGCCGCGATCAGCGTCTCACCGTCGCTTTCCTTGCCGACAAGCCCGGCGAGCTGGCGCGTCGCCTCGACGGCGCGCTGATAGGGCTGCCCGGCTTCGGTATAGAGCCCGATCGTCGTCACCGGCGCCACGCGTTCGAGCAGCGGCTTGATGCCGTCGAGATACGGCATGGCCAGGATGATGTCGGGCCTGAGTTGCTGCAGCAATTCGAGATTGGGCTCAAGCAGCGTGCCGACATCGGAGATTTCAGGCGGCAGCGGCGGCTCGACCACCCATTTCTCCCAGATGTCGCGGCCGGCAATGGCGACCGGGCTGACGCCGAGCATGAGCAAGGTCTCGGCCAGCCCGTCATCCAGGCAGACGATGCGCAGCGGCTTCGCAGCGGCAGAGGGCGATGCAATTCCGGTAAAGGGCAGAACGAAAAGTCCTAGCGCGCCGCGCCGGGTGATCCGGCCGCAGAGACGTTCAGCCCTGTGGGATTCAAGGGCCGCCATCACCGCGCGGTGCCTGTGCGGAAAGCCGGCTGGGCGTGGATCTCGGGCACGGTTTTTCTCCAACACGACGCAGTTCAAAAATCTGGCTGCCGACAGCCGATGGCCGGTTGACTATGAAACATGACTTTAATAGTCAACATTGAAGATGATTAAATGAGTCAACAATTTGAAATTGGCGCAGGGCCCCTGCGCACATTGCAGGCAGTGAGGGTACCGAGATGGAGTTGAGTGCAAATCGTGCGGCGCATCGGCGGGTCCAGGGATTGGTGGTCGCATCGCTCTCGACCCTGCTTTGCACCCAAGCCCTTGCGCAGGATGCCACGACCGAACTCAACCCGATCAATGTCGAGGGACAGGCCGACAGCTCCATTGGCCCGGATGACGGCTACATCGCCAAGAATACCACCACCGGCTCGAAGACCGACACGCCGCTGAAGGAAATTCCGCGGTCGATTTCGGTGGTGACCCGCAAGCAGCTCGACGACCGCCAGCCGGGGCAGCTTGAGGACGCCTTGTCCTATCTTGCCGGCGTTACCATTTCGCCATGGGGCATCGACGATCGCTTCGACCAATGCCTGATTCGTGGGTTCGACCTCTGTACCTCGGCGATCTATCGCGACGGGCTGCCGCAGAAGGTGGTCGACTTCTCCGGCTTCAAGATCGAGCCCTATGGGCTGGAGCGAATCGAGGTGCTGAAGGGACCGTCCTCGGTGCTCTACGGCGAGAACGAGGCTGGCGGCATGGTCAATGCCGTCACCAAACGGCCGACCGACAAGCCGATCTATGACGGCTTCCTCAGCTATGGCAGCTTCAACACGGTCGAGGCCGGGCTGGATATCGGAGGCCCGATCGACGATGCCGGCGTGTGGTCCTACCGGCTGACCGGTCTGGTTCGCAACGGTGAGCTCGAAACCGACTATTCCCGCAACGACCGCATCTTCGTCGCGCCAGCGCTGAAGTGGCAGCCGGATGCGCAGACCTCCCTGACCATCCTGGCCAACTACCAGTGGGACAAGCTGGCCCCGATTCAGTTCCTGCCGGCGCAGTATGGCAATCTGCCGCGTAGTTTCTTCAGCGGCTCGCCCGACTTCGACCGCTTCGATGCCAACCATGGTTCGATCGGCTATCAGTTCAGCCATGAGTTCGACGACCATTGGACGGTGCGGCAAAACCTGCGCTACTCGCAGCAGGACACCGACTACCGGCAGCTCTATTATGGCGAATGGCTTGGTGGCCCGGACATGATCGACGACCATACGATGTCGCGCACCCTGTTCACCGTGGATGAGACGGCAACGCTGTTCAACGTCGACAACCAGGCCGAATACAAGGCTGACTTCGGTGTGGTCGAAAACAAGCTGTTGTTCGGTCTCGATTACAGCAGACAGTCGGTCGACGGGCGGAACGGCTACGGTGAGGGTCCACCGCTGGACACCCAGAACCCGGACTACTCGATCCCGGTCACGGCACCGAGTCTCATCATTACAGACCGCAAGCAAACGATCGGCCAGGTCGGTCTCTATGCACAAAACCAGGCCAAGATCGCCGACCACTGGGTCCTGACCCTCGGCGGGCGGCAGGCCTGGATCGACACCACCAATCTGGACCGGATTGGCACGGGAAGCTACGACCAGAAGGACCACGCCTTCACCGGCAATGTCGGCATCGGCTATCTCTTCGACAACGGCCTGACGCCCTACGCCAGCTATGCCGAATCCTTCACCACCAATATCGGCCCAACCCAGTCGGGAGACGCGCTGCTGCCCTCGCTGGGGAAGCAGTACGAAGTCGGCGTGAAATACGAGCCGACCTTCTTCCCCGGCTTCATCACCGCTTCGCTGTTCGACCTGCGCAAGACCAACGTGCCGACGGCAGCAGCCAATCCCGTCTACCAGGTGCAGACCGGAGAAGTCCGCCATCGTGGCCTGGAGATCGAGGCCAATGCCGATCTGGCTTTCGGCCTCAGCATGATTGCGGCCTATACCTATCTCGACGCGGAGATAACCAGCGATGCCGCCGACATCATCGGCAACCGCCCGGCCAGGGTACCGGAACACCAGGCATCGCTATGGGCCAATTACGAGGTTGGCAGCGGCGTGCTCGAAGGCCTGAGCGTCGGCGCCGGCGTGCGCTACATCGGCGCCAGCTTCGGCGACAATGCGAACACAGTCAGCGTGCCCGGCCATGCGCTGGTCGACGCGGCGCTGCGCTACAAGAAGAATGGCTGGCAGGCGGCGCTCAATGTCTCCAACCTGTTCGACAAGACCTACTATTCGACTTGCTACGAGGCCGGCAGCAATCCCGACCTCAGCTGCATCTATGGCGAAGGCCGTGTCATCAAGGGCAGCCTCAGCATGAAGTTCTGATGCATGTCGGCCTGCCCGCCTCGACTGGCAGTGATCTGGCATGCATCGAACAGCCGTCTGAAGCGCGTCGCATGAACCCGTGGCGATGCGACGCGTCCAGGCCGCGATTGGACGCGACCCTGTTCTCCATCCGCACTGGCGGTCAAGCGATTCGGCTCGTCACGGCCCTGTGCGACTTCATCCCCGCCAAAAATCACTGCCCGCAAAGGCCAATCCACGTCCCGCATCATTTTTCCTCCACGAACGCATTCCATGATAGAGGGGTCCACGGTTCGCCTTTGGGCAGCCGTGTCCTGGGTTGCCTGAGACCAAAGACGGCCAGGACACGAATCAAAAAAAGCCGGCGGCAAGCCGAGGCCTGAAGACGTCAAGGACCGGTCGAACGCATCAAGGCAGCGCGGATCGGGTTGCGCTCGGCAAGGCTTGATGATTTGTTGCCGCTATACGGAGAACGAATGATGCGAGAGCCTGCCGGTCAAGACGAATACGGGTCGACGAACCCCTTCGATCCGGACGACCTGCCGACGTTGAACGCGATCGGTCCGAGCATGGGAAGCGGCAACGATTTCGAGAAATACGCCGTTGCCGTGATCATCGTGTTCGGCGCGCTGATCATTGGCGGGCTGATGGCCGCATCGATGGTCTTCGGGCACCGCAACGGCTTCCTCTTCGCGCTTGGCGGCGCCACGTCTGCCTGGATATCCGGAAACGCGCTGCTGCTCGACCGGCCGCGCATCTACGCCCTGTTCGTCGGCATTGCCGCCGTGATGCTGATTGCCTCCACCATCACGCTGGTCTTGTGACGACCATCGCTTCTATGCGCCAAGCCGCTTGAGCAGCGAGCGATCAACCCGAATCGCTACGCTGCTCCAAGCCCATCTCCAGCCTCGCTAACCTCAATATCCGAGCGCTTCGCCAGAGGCCGCGCGGCTGTCGATGGCGCCGTTATAGCGCGCACCGCCACCCTTCTCGATCTCCGCCAGGCTCTTGCCGCCAACCAGGATGCCCGCCGCCTGGCCCCAGGTCTGGTCAGCGAGATCAAGGTGATAGCCCATGCCGGCCAGCAGCTTTTCGGTATCCGGCGAGAGGCCAAACGGCTCGACATAGACCTTGTCGGGCAGCCACTGATGGTGGATGCGCGGCGCGTCGATCGCCTCCTGGATGTTCATGTCATGGTCGATGACGTTGATGATGGCTTCCAGCGTGATGGTGATGATGCGTGAGCCGCCGGGGCTGCCTATGACCATGAACGGCTTGCCGTCCTTGGCCACCACAGTCGGGCTCATCGATGAAAGCGGCGTCTTCTTCGGCTGGATGGCATTGGCCTCGCCCTGGACCAGGCCATAGAGGTTGGGTACGCCCGGCTTCTGGGTGAAATCATCCATCTCGTTGTTGAGCAGGATGCCGGTGCCGTCGGCGACGACGCCGGCGCCGAAGGAACCGTTCAGCGTGTAGGTGACGGCGACCGCGTTGCCATCATTGTCGATGATCGAATAGTGGGTCGTCTCCTTGCTCTCGCCAAAACCCTTGGGCATCAGATCCTGCGACACGCCGGCCCGGAACGGGTCGATCTTTTCGCGGATATCCTTGGCATAGGCCTTATCAAGCAATTTCGAGACCGGATTGTCGACGAAATCGGGATCGCCGAGCGCCGAATTGCGGTCGACATAGGCGTAGCGCATCGCCTCGACCATGACATGCACCGTTTCGGCGGAACCTGCACCGAGATAGGATAAGGGATAGCCTTCCAGCACGTTCAGGATTTCGCAGATGATGACGCCGCCGGAGCTCGGCGGCGGCGAAGAGGTGATCTCGTAGCCGCGATAGGTGCAGGTTACCGGCTTCAGTTCGCGGACCGCATATTGCTCGAAGTCCGGCTTGGCGAGGATGCCGCCCTTGGCACCACTCGCCTTGACGATGGCATCGGCGATGGCGCCCTTGTAAAAGGCATCCGGACCTTTTTCGGAAATGGCGGCGAGCGACGCCGCAAGGTCAGGCTGGATCAGGCGCTCGCCAATGCCATGGGGCTTGCCGTCGGGTTTCAGGAAGATGGCGGCAGCCGCGGGGTCCTTGGCCAGCCTGTCGGCACTGCCGGCAAACGAGGCGGCGTCGCCCTGATTGAGGACGAACCCGTCCTTGGCATAGCCGATTGCCGGCGCCATCAGATCCTGTCGGGACAATGTGCCGTATTTTTCGCGCGCCATCTCGAAACCAGCCACCGAGCCCGGCACGCCGACGGCGAGATAGCCGTCGAGACTGGCACCCTTCACCGGGTTGCCATCCTTGTCGAGATACATGGTCTTGGTCGCCGCCAGTGGCGCCCGTTCGCGGAAATCGAGAAAGGTCGATTTGCCGTCCTTGAAGCGGATGGTCATGAAGCCGCCGCCGCCAATATTGCCGGCATTGGGGTAGACGACGGCGAGCGCATAACCGACGGCAACCGCCGCATCGACAGCATTGCCGCCCTTCTTCAAGACCTCGATGCCGACTTCGGACGCCAGGTGCTGGGCCGTAACCACCATCCCGTGCTCGCCCTTGGCCGGCGCCGGTGAGGCGGCGAAGACGCTCGTCAGCGGCGCCAGGGCGAAAGTGATGGAGAGACTGACGGCGATCAGGGTTCGACGGTTGAGAGGCATGGCGGTTCTCCGGGCGGGGGTGCGCCTAGAAGAGCCCCTGGAATCAATCGAGTCCATTCACAAAATGGTCCCTCACGAAGCAAAACGGTGAGGGCAATATCGGCTGGGAGTTCGCCTCAGACAATGCCGCCCGAACCGCCAGCGACCGCCGGGCGTTCCGCGGCGACCTTGGCGCGGTAGCCCGCCGCCCGATAGGCCGCGACCGGATCGATCGCGCCGCCCGTCCTCAGCCTCGCCATGGCGAGAATCGGCTCAACATCGGTGCGGTAGGCGGCCTTCAGCGTCTGCGTCGCCATCAGGGCGTCGTTGGCGTCCTGGAAGCCTGCCAGCTCCTTGCGATCGACCAGCAGCGCCTGCGCATAGGCGCGCTGCACCTCGACTGCCGACAGCATCAGGCTTTCGATGGGATCAGTGACGTTGTGGCTCTGGTCAAGCATATGGGCGGGATCAAAACCCTCGGCGCCCGAAAGCTCCGCATCGACCAGTTCGTTGAAGACAAGGAACAGCCGGTAGGGGTCGATCGAGCCGGCATCGAGATCGTCGTCGCCATATTTCGAATCGTTGAAGTGGAAGCCGCCGAGTTTCTTGAACTGGATCAGCCGCGAGACGATCATCTCGATGTTGACGTTGGGCGCATGGTGGCCAAGGTCGACGAGGCAGAATGCCTTGTCGCCCAGTTCCCTAGCGATGATGTAGTTGGTGCCCCAGTCCTGCACAACGGTGGAATAGAAGGCCGGCTCGTACATTTTGTGCTCGCTGAATAGCTTCCAGTCGGCGGGCAGCCCAGCATAGATCTCCTTCATGGCGTCGAGATAGCGCTCGAACGCCTTGGCGAAATTCACCTGACCGGGAAAGTTCGAACCGTCGCCGATCCACACCGTCAGCGCCTTGGAACCCAGCGTCTTGCCGATCTCGATGCATTCGAGATTGTGCTCGACCGCTTGCCGGCGCGTGCCGGCATCGGCATGCGACAGCGAGCCGAATTTGTAGGAGAGCGTCTGGTCCTTCGCATCCGAAAAGGTGTTGGAGTTCATGGCGTCGAAGCCGAGGCCGAAGCGTGCTGCCGCCTGTTTCAGTCGGTTCGGATCGGCCTTGTCCCAAGGAATGTGCAGCGAGACGGTCGGGGTCGCCTGCGTCAATTGCCTGATGACGGCGCAGTCCTCGATCTTGTCGAAGATGTCGCGCGGCTCGCCGGCACCGGGGAAACGGGCAAAGCGGGTGCCGCCTGTGCCGACGCCCCAGGACGGGATCGCCACGGCGAATTTTTCGACCTTGTCGCGGATGGCGTCGATGGCGATGCCGCGGCGGTCGAGGCGCTCGCCGAGCGAGGTGTAGTCGCGCTCAAGGTTGGCTTTGCGCGCGGCATTGTCCTTGTCGACGATGTCGGCGGAGATGATGGATTCGGACACTGCTGTTCCTCCCAAAATGCGTTCAGTCAGCGCTGCCTCTCATCCGCCTGCCGGCATCTTCTCCCCGTAAACGGGGGAGAAGGGAAGCGCTCCGGCATCGGCGGCGGCGCCTTCAAACGATTATCGCGTAAAGCTCTGGGCGTTGCCCGCGTCGACATTGATGATGTTGCCGGTCGACTTGGCCGACATGTCGGAGGCGAAGAAATAGATCGCCTCGGCGATGTCTTCCGGGAAGACCGAACGCTTCAGCATCGAACGCGAGCGATAATGCTCCTCAAGATCGTCGGTCGACATCTTGTAGGCGGCGGCGCGCTGTTCCTTCCATTCGCCGGTCCAGATCTTCGAGCCGCGAAGCACCGCGTCCGGGTTGACGACATTGACCCTGATCTGCGCTTCCGCGCCCTCCAGTGCCAGGCAGCGGGCGAGATGAATCTCGGCGGCCTTTGCGGTGCAATAGGCGGCGGCGTTGGGCGAGGCGGCAAGGCCATTCTTGGACGCGACGAAGACGACGTTGCCGCCGATGTTCTGCACGCGAAACAGCCGGAACGCTTCCCGCGAGACCAGAAAATAACCGGTCGACAGGATATCCATATTCTTGTTCCACAGCGCCAGCGTCGTCTCCTCGATCGGCGCCGAGGAGGCGAGGCCTGCGTTCGACACCAGAATGTCGATGCCGCCGAACTCGACCGCCATCTCGGCAAAGCCGGAGATAACCTGCTCCTCCGAGGTGACGTTGATCGGCACCGGCCGGACGAAATCCTTGCCATAGGCTTTGGACAATTCGTCGTTGGCGCTGGCGAGCGCTGTCTCGTCGATGTCGGCCAGCACGACGCAGGCGCCTTCGCGCAGCAGCCGGTTGGCCGTCGCGCGGCCAATGCCGCCGGCGCCGCCGGTGACCAGCGCGATCTGGCCGGCAAGAGCTTTTGGTTTCGGCATGCGCTGCAGCTTCAGATCCTCGAGCAGCCAGTATTCGATGTCGAAGGCTTCCTGTGCGGGCAGGCCGACATAGGACGAGACAGTCGAGGCGCCGCGCATGACGTTGATGGCGTTGACGTAGAACTCGCCCGAAATGCGCGCCGTCGCCTTGTCGCCGGCGAAAGTGAACATGCCGACGCCGGGCATCAGGTAGACGACGGCATTGGGATCGCGGATGGCGGGCGAGTCGGCATGCTTGCAGCTGTCGTAATAGGCCTGATAGCCGACACGATACGCCGCAACGTCGTCGGCGAGGCGCGCAATGACGGCGTCGACATCGGGTTTTGCCGGATCGAACCCGATGACCAGCGGACGGATCTTGGTGCGCAGGAAATGGTCAGGGCACGATGTGCCGAGTGCCGCCAGCGGCCGCAAATCCCTGGAGTTGACGAATTCGAGCACGGCGGCGGAATCGTCGAAATGGCCTGTTTTGTGGCTCTTTTCCGAGATCAGGCCGCGGATTTTCGGCATCAGTTTTGCCGCGATGGCACGACGTTCGGCCGCGTCGAGCGACTTGACTATCTCACCGCCGAAGATGGCGAGGCCCTCGGAGCGGCGCTCGAACCATTCGATCGCCTGGTTGATCACCGAGATCGTCGTCTCGTAGCATTCCCGAGGGGTGTCGCCCCAGGTGAACAGGCCATGGCTTTCCAGGATGACACCCTTGGCCGCGGGATGTTCGAGACAGAACTTCTCCAGCCACAGGCCGAGTTCGAAGCCCGGACGCTTCCACGGCAGCCAGCCGATGGCGTCGCCGAAGATCTCCTTGGTCAGCGCCTTGGAATCCTTGGCAGCGGCAATGGCGATGATGGCATCGGGATGCATGTGATCGACATAGGGTTTCGGCACGAAGGCATGCAGCGGCGTGTCGATCGAAGCCGCGCGCGGATTGAGATTGAAGGTGCAGTGCGGCAGGAAGCCGACCATTTCGTCTTCGTGCTCAACGCCGCGATAAAGGCCTTTGAGCGCGCGCAGCTTGTCCATGTAGAGGGTGGCAAAGCCGTCGAGCTTGATAGAGGCGCTGTCGCCGCCCGAGCCCTTGACCCAAAGCACTTCGGCGTCCTCGCCGGTGAGCGGGTCTTTTTGCCATATCTTCGAGGACGTGTTGCCGCCGCCATAGTTGGTGACGCGCTTGTCCGAGCCAAGCACATTGGAGCGATAGACGAGCCGTTCGGGCTCGCTCATCGCTTGAGCCTTGGCCTCGTCCCACAGATTGGCGAGGCGCGCGCCGGTGCGCTTGTCGAGCATATGCAATCCTCCCGAAAGGCACGCAAACGGTGCGGCCAATTTGGCCCGAATTTCCACGGAAGCAGCCGGTTTGTCAATCACAAACGATCAATATCGATCATATTGCACTGCACAATGAAATTATATGATCGGAAATGATTGACACTGCGCGTTTTGGGTGCCTAGATGTTCAGGCAGGGAGGAACCATGCACGAAAAAGAGCGCCACAGAATCATTCTGTCCGCCGTCCAGGAAAAACCTGTGGTGACGGTGCAGGAGATGGTCGACCTGACGGAGTCCTCCGAGGCGACGATCCGGCGTGACATCGCGGCGCTCCATGTCCAGAAGCGCCTGCGCCGGGTGCGTGGCGGCGCTGAAGCAATCTCGCCGCCGCAGTTCATTGGGCTGGCCGGCCGGCCCTTTTCCGTGAACGAAACGATCAACGCCTCGCAGAAGCGGGCAATCGCGAGTGAAGCGGTCGAGCTGTGCAAGGACGGTGAGCCGATCATCATCAATGGCGGCACCACCACCTTCCAGATGGTGCATTTCCTGACCGGCCGCCGCATGCCGATCTTCACAAATTCGTTCCCGATCGCAGAGCACCTGCTCAAGCACTCCAAGAATACGGTGATGCTGTCTGGAGGTACCATTTATCGCGAGCAGAACATCATCCTGTCGCCCTTCGACAATGACGTGACGCGCAATTTCTATGCGCGCCGCATGTTCATGGGCGCGCAAGGGCTTGGGCCGCTCGGGTTGATGGAAGGCGACCCGCTGCTGATCCAGGCGGAGCAGAAGCTGATCGACCAGGCCGACGAACTGGTGGTGCTGGTCGATTCCTCGAAATTCCGCAAACGCTCCAGCCTGATCCTGTGCGGCCTGTCGCGCATCGCCACGGTCATCACCGATGACGGTATCGAGGATCGCGAAGCCAAGATGTTAGAGACCGCCGGCGTGACGCTGATCGTCGCCCGCAAGTCGGCAAAGGAAGAATCTTCACTGCAGGCCTGAGACACCCTCACGCCCGCAGCGGTGATGGAATGCAACGCTCAAGGGAGGATATACGATGAGCTTCTTGAAGAAATTGATGGTAACGGCGGCCTTTTCAGCCGCCATGTTCGTGAATGCCGCCTACGCCGAAAACGTCAAGATCGCGCTGGTGGTAAAATCGCTCGGCAACGGCTTCTTCGACGCCGCCAACAAGGGCGCCGAAGAGGCGGCCAAGGAACTCGGCGATGTCGACGTCATCTATACCGGCCCGACCAAGGCAACCGCCGAAGCGCAGATCGAAGTGGTCAATTCGCTGATCGCCCAGAAGGTCAACGCCATCGCCATTTCGGCCAATGACGCCGACGCGCTGGTGCCAGTACTGAAGAAGGCCATGGATCGCGGCATCACCGTCATCTCGTGGGATTCGGGCGTCGCCAAGGAAGGCCGCCAGCTGCATCTCAACCCGTCCGACACCGGCTTGATCGGCGAGACCATCATCAAGCTTGCCGCCGATTACCTGCCGGAAGGCGGCGAAGTCGCCATCCTGTCGGCCTCCTCGACCGCCACCAACCAGAACGCCTGGATCGATGCGGCCAAGAAAATCCTGCCGGAGAAGTTCCCCAAGATCAAGCTCGTCGCCACCGTCTATGGCGATGACGATTCGGCCAAGAGCACGGACGAGGCCAAGGGCCTGTTGAAGTCCTATCCGAATCTCAAGGCGATCATCGCGCCGACCACCGTCGGCGTTGTCGCCGCCGCCCAGGTCGTCACCGACGAGAACCTGATCGGCAAGGTCAATGTCACCGGTCTGGCGCTGCCGTCCGAGTTCAAGAAGTTCATCGACAACGGTTCCAGCCAGGCGGTCGCACTGTGGAACCCGATCGACCTCGGCTACTCTGCCATCTACCTCGCCCATGATCTGGCGGTGAAGAAGGAAGAGGCCAAGCCTGGTGCCACGCTGTCGATCGGCCGCGTCGGCAAAGTTACGCTCGACGACACCAACTCGGCTGCGATGGCTCCGCCCTTCCAGTTCGACAAGTCGAACATCGAGAAGTTCTCCAAGATCTATTGATCCCGGACGCTCTTCAAACTGGCGGGGCGGTACCTAAAATCCCGCCGCGACTTCAAACGAACCTTGTTTCAGGGCTTGATACGACTATGGACACGACAGCCCAACACAGCGCGGCAACCGAACGGCCTCCGGCCTTGGCTCCACGCCTGACGCTGTCCGGCATCTCCAAGAACTTTCCCGGCGTGCGCGCGCTGCACAATGTCAGCCTGTCGCTCTATCCGGGCCAGGTGACCGCGCTGATCGGTGAGAACGGTGCCGGCAAGTCGACCCTGGTCAAGATCATGACCGGCATCTACCAACCCGACACGGGCACGATCAGCATCGGCGGCGAGGCGGTCACGCTGCCCAGCGCGCATGCCGCCTTCGGCTATGGCGTCACCGCCATCCACCAGGAAACCGTGCTGTTCGACGATTTGACGGTTGCTGAAAACATCTTTCTCGGCCACGCGCCACGTACGCGTTTCGGCACCATCGACTGGCGCACGATGCGCAAGAATGCACGCGAAGTGCTCGACATCATGCATGCCGGCCATATCGACGCCGACGCGCGGCTGAAGGACCTCGGCATCGCCAACAAACATCTGGTCGCCGTGGCGCGGGCCATGTCGATCGATGCGCAGATCGTCATCATGGACGAGCCGACCGCCGCCCTTTCGATGAAGGAGATCGAGGAGCTTTTCCTGCTGATCGAATTCCTCAAAAGCGAAGGCAAGGCGATCCTGTTCATCAGCCACAAGTTCGACGAGATCTACCGCATTGCGGATCGCTACACGGTGTTCCGCGACGGCGAGATGGTCGGTGAAGGTCTCATCAAGGATGCCGGCCAGAGCCAGATCGTGCGCCTGATGGTCGGCCGCGCGGTCGACCACATCTTTCCGCAGCGCAAAGCCGAGATCGGCGCGCCGGTGCTGTCCGTCTCCGGCCTGTCGCATCCGACCGAGTTCAACGACATCGGCTTCGAATTGCACAAGGGCGAGATCCTCGGCTTCTACGGCCTTGTCGGCGCCGGGCGCAGCGAGGTGATGCAGGCGATATCGGGCATCACCCGCACGTCAGCCGGCACGATCACGCTGGAAGGCAATGTGATCGCGCCGAGATCGGCGGCGGATTCGATCGATGCCGGCATCGTCTACGTGCCCGAGGAACGCGGCAAGCAGGGCGTGGTGATCGGCCTGCCGATCTTCCAGAACATCTCGCTGCCTTCGCTCAAGCGCACCTCAAGATCCGGCCTGCTGCGGCTGGCGGAGGAGTTTTCGCTCGCCCGCTCCTACACCGAGCGGCTCGACCTGCGCGCCTCCTCGCTCAGCCAGGATGTCGGCACGCTGTCGGGCGGCAACCAGCAGAAGATCGTCATCGCCAAATGGCTGGCGACCGCGCCCAAGGTGATCATCCTGGACGAGCCGACCAAGGGCATCGACATCGGCTCCAAGGCCGCCGTGCACGGCTTCATGGCCGAGCTGGTGGCGCAGGGTCTGTCGGTGATCATGGTGTCATCCGAACTGCCCGAAATCCTCGGCATGTCCGACCGCGTCGTCGTCATGCGCGAGGGTCTCGTTGCAGCGGTCTACGACAACAAGGGGCTGGACGCCGAGACGCTGGTCAGGACGGCAGCAGGGATCGCGGCATGAAAGCGTTTTTCAAATACCGTGAAATCTGGCTGTTCGCGGCCATCATCGTGCTGATCGGATTGATCTCGACGCGCTTCCCAGCCTTTGCCGACTCCGGCAATTTGCGCCAGGTGTTCAACGACACCTCGATCCTGATGATCCTGGCGCTTGGCCAGATGGTGGTCATCCTGACCCGGTCGATCGATCTGTCGATGGCGTCCAACCTCTGCTTCACCGGCATGGTGGTGGCGATGCTGAACGCCGCGCATCCGGCAATCCCGATCCCGCTGCTGATCGTTATTGCGCTGCTGGTCGGCCTGTTGCTCGGCGCCATCAACGGCCTGCTGGTCTGGCGGCTGAACATCCCCTCGATCGTGGTGACATTGGGCACGCTGACCATCTATCGCGGCGCCACCTTCGTCCTGTCCGGCGGCGCCTGGGTCAATGCCGACAAGATGAGCCCGGACTTCATCGGCTTCCAGCGTGCAGCGTTCCTCGGCATCCCAGTGCTGTCCTGGATCGCCATCCTGGTCATCGCGCTGTTCTTCGTCCTGATGACGCGCACCGCGCTCGGCCGCTCGATCTATGCCATCGGCGTCAACCCGACGGCCTCGGTCTATGCCGGCATCGATGTCGGCCGCACGAAGTTCATCGTCTTCTGCATCTCCGGCATGATCGGCGGCCTCTCGGGCTATCTCTGGATCTCGCGCTATGTGATCGCCTCGGTCGAGGTCGCCAACGGCTACGAGCTCAACATCATCGCCGCCTGCGTCATCGGCGGCATATCGATCGCCGGCGGCATCGGTTCGGTCGGCGGCGCGGTGCTCGGCGCGCTGTTCCTCGGCATCATCTCCAACGCACTGCCGGTCATAAACATCTCGCCCTTCTGGCAGATGGCGATCTCGGGCAGCGCCATCATTCTGGCCGTCGTGCTCAACGCGCGCGGCGAACGCCGGCAGGGCCGCATCATCCTGAGAAAGATGGAGGCGGTGACATGACCGACATCCCTGCCCCGCGCCACATTCCCGACCGGCTCGACAAGCCGCTGCGTTCGGCGATCTTTTCCTGGGAAGCGCTGCTGGTCGTGGTGGCGGTGGCGATCTTCGCCATCAACAGCTTCGCCTCGCCCTATTTCCTCGACCCGTACTCGCTGTCCGATCTCACCTTCAATTTCACCGAGAAGGGCCTGATCGCGTTCGCCATGGCGCTGCTGATCATTTCAGGCGAGATCGACCTGTCGGTGGCGGCCATCATCGCGCTGGCGTCGACCATGATGGGCATGGCGGTGCAGGCCGGCGCCGACACACCGGTGCTGGTGCTGATCGGCATCGTCGTCGGGCTCGGCTGCGGCGCCTTCAACGGGTTGCTGGTGACAAGGCTCGGCCTGCCCTCCATCGTCGTCACCATCGGCACGATGAGCCTGTTTCGCGGCATCGCCTTCATCATTCTCGGCGACCAGGCCTACAAGGGCTACTCCGAGAGCTTCGCCTTCTTCGGCCAAGGCTATGTCTGGTGGGTGGTGTCGTTCGAACTTGTGCTCTTCCTGATCGCGGCCGTCGTCTACTGGTTCCTTCTGCACCGCACGAGTTTCGGCCGACGCGTCTTTGCCATCGGCAACAATCCGATAGCTGCACAATTTTCCGGCGTGCGCGTCGGCCGCACCAAGTTCATCCTGTTCTGCCTGACCGGGCTGATGTCGGGCATCGCCTCGGTGCTGATCACCTCGCGGCTGGGTTCGACGCGGCCCTCGATCGCACAGGGCTATGAGTTGGAAGTCATCACCATGGTGGTGCTCGGCGGCGTCAGCATCCTCGGCGGTGCCGGCAGCATCCTGGGCGTCGTGCTCGCCGCTTTCATCATGGGGCTGGTGACCTTCGGGCTTGGCCTCCTCAACGTGCCCGGCATCGTCATGTCGATCTTCATCGGCCTGCTGCTGATCATCGTCATCGCGCTGCCGATCGTCTGGCGGCGGCTGCGTGGTAACAGCTGATGTCGCAGAAATATGCGTTCAAGATGAAGCTGAAGCCCGGCATGAAGGCCGAGTACAAGAAGCGCCACGACGAGATCTGGCCGTCGCTGGTCGCACTGCTGAAGCAGGCCGGCGTCTCCGATTATTCCATCCATCTCGACGAAGAGACGAGCATTCTGTTCGGCGTGCTGTGGCGGCGAGACGACCACGGCATGGGCGAATTGCCGAAGCATCCGGTGATGCAGCGCTGGTGGGCCCACATGGCCGACATCATGGAAACCAAGCCGGACAACGAACCGGTGGCCGTGCCGCTGGAAACCGTGTTCCATATGGCATGAGCGCGATACGCCACATCGCCGTCATCGACATCGGCAAGACCAACGCCAAGGTGGCGCTGGTCGACCTCGCGACGTTGAGCGAGGTGGCGTTGCGCCGCATGGCGAATGCGCCGGTGCGGCAGGCGCCCTACCCGCACCACGATGTCGAGGCCTTGTGGACGTTCATCCTCGAAAGCCTTGCCGGCCTCAACCGCGAGCAGCGCATCGACGCCATTTCGATTACGACCCATGGCGCGACGGGCGCGCTGGTCGACGCCGCGGGCGAACTGGTGCTGCCGGTGCTCGACTATGAGTTCGACGGCCCCGACAGGCTGGCGGCGGACTATGACACGATCCGCCCACCTTTCGCCGAGACCGGCACGCCGCGCCTGCCGCTCGGCCTCAATCTCGGTGCACAATTCTTCTGGCAGCAGAAAAGCTTCCCGGCGGAATTCGCCAAGGCCACCGCGATGCTGATGTATCCGCAATATTGGGCCTTGCGCCTGACCGGCGTCGCTGCCAACGAGGTGACTTCGCTCGGCTGCCACACGGATCTGTGGAACCCATGGACGGCGGATTTTTCATCACTGGTCGACAGCCTGGAATGGCGCGATCTGATGGCGCCGGTGCGGCCAGCCAGGGATCGCCTCGGCCCGATCCTGCCGGCGCTTGCCGCGCGAACCGGCCTTGACCCGCAAACGCCGGTCTTCTGCGGCCTGCATGATTCCAACGCGTCGCTGCTGCCGCATCTTCTCTCCGACAAACCGCCTTTCTCCGTCGTCTCGACCGGCACCTGGGTGGTGTCGATGGCGGTCGGCGGCAAACAGATTGCGCTGGATGCGGCACGCGACACGCTGGTCAATGTCAACGCATTGGGCGCGCCTGTGCCTTCGGCTCGCTTCATGGGCGGGCGCGAATTTTCCGTGCTGACGAAGGACCAACCAGAGCAGTGGAGCGAAGATGATGTCGGCGCCGTGCTGGCACGAAAGGTGCTGCTGCTGCCATCGACCCAGCAAGGGTCGGGGCCGTTCCCGCACCAGGCCGCGACATGGCTCAACGCCGACGACATGAACAGCGGCCAGCACTTTGCCGCCATCTCGTTCTATCTGGCGTTGATGACGGCGACCTGCCTCGACCTGATCGGCGCCGACGGCCCGACCACAGTCGAAGGGCCCTTTGCCCGCAACCGCCTCTTTGTTGGCATGCTGGCAGCCAGCACGGGACGCGCCGTCGTTGCGTCCGAGGCCGCCACCGGCACCAGCATCGGCGCCGCGCTGCTGGCAACCGGTCAATTGATGGCGCAGGGCAAAGGCGAAAGAATGGAGCGGCCTACCGACCCGGTCTGGTCCGACTACGTCAGTGCCTGGCGCGCCGCGGTCGTAGCGCGGAGCTGACTACAAAATTCGCTTGCCGAAGGCCGACATGACGAAGTTGACGACATCGGCGCCGATCCGTAGCTCCAGATCCGCGGTCAGGCTCGAAACATCCATCGACAGCAGTCCGCCGGAGAGCGCGATCGCCTCCATCGCCTGGTGCGTTTCGCGCACAGTGAGGCCGCCGGAGCCCGCCGCCCAGCCTGCGAATTCGGTTGCGGTCGGCGAATAGCTGACGTGAAACCCTTGCGTGCCGGAGGTGGCGATGCGGATCGCCTCATGCATCAGGTCGCGCATGCCCATGGCGTCGATATCGGTCATGGTGAAGGCCGACACGCGCGAATCCTTCAGCACCCTCGCTTCAGCCGGATCGGCATGGCGCAGGCCAACGATGACGACATTCTCCGGCGACATTTGCGGCTGCAACGCGCCCGCCTTATGGTCGAGACCGAGTGTGCGCGCCAGCACCGAGCCTTCCGGCAGGTCGATGCCGTCCTCTTCCTCGGGCATCAGGGCGGCGATGGAATCGATCCAGATCAGGCCGAAGGAATGCGTCGCGCGCGCCGTTGCGGTCAGCGCCTTGTGGGCGATGCGACGGTCGGCGCCGGCCGTCAGCCGGATCAGCCCCGATGGCGGCCGTTCGACATCGGCGAGTTCCACGACGTCGAAATTCATCGCTTCCAGCCGCGCGCCGGTGCCTTCCCGAGCCAGGATGCCGGCAGCCCCCTGCTCGGCCGTGATCTGCACCATCTTGCGGCCGGAAAAGTCCTCGACGTCATGCATCGGAGCCTTCTCGACATATTCCGAAGTCATCGCCAGCAGCATGGCGCCATAGCTCATGCGGAAGGCGACGCGGTCGCCAACGGTCGGCGGCGGATCGGCATCGGCAACATCCAGCAACAGATGGTCGCTGGAGGCGCCGAGCACCCGTATCCCGTTGGCAATCGGCGTCAACCCCTCGACCAGCACATCCTCGCGGCCGATATTGGCAATGGCGCGCAGCCTGTCGCCCTCGTCGGGGAAGATCGGCTGGTTGCCGAAGGCGTCGTAGCCGGATTGGCCGATCGGCCGTGACGGCTTGAGCTTGACCTCGATGATGTCGCTGGTCAGCCGGCAGGCATCGGGTTCGAGTTCGGCCCATGGCGTGTCGCGGAAAGTCTCGACGCCGCCTTGCAGGATCGCCTCACCGACTCGCAGATTGTTGATGCCGGCCGGCAGTCTGCCTTCGAGCAGCAACGGCAGCGACGACGAGGCGCCGCCGGAAATCCAGTCGAGGCTTTTGCCGGACAGGCGCTCGGTCTTGTAGGCATGGGCGACGAGCTGGCCGAGGTTTTCCGGCGTCGGCATGATGGCGCCGAAACAGCCGAGATTGGTGCCGATGCCAGCAATGCGCACGCCTTTGTATTGCAGGATCTGCTCAACCGTCGGGATCAGGTCATTCGGCCAGATGCCTTCGCGGAGATCGCCGAGGTCGATCATCAGCATGATGTCGTGGACGCGGCCCATGCGTTCGGCAATGCGCGAAATCTCGCGGATTGTGGCGAGTTCCGACTGCAGACTGATATCGACGGTGCGCACCACCTCCTCGACACGCGCCATCGGCGGGCTGCGCAGCAGCATGATCGGCGCGTTGATGCCGCTGTCGCGCAGCCGGCGGATGTTCTCGAAACGCGATTCGGCGATGCCGGCAACGCCGCCACGCAGCATGGCGCGCGCCACTTGCGGCATGCCGCAGGTGCCCTTGGTGACGCCGAATACCTTGATGCCCGATAGCGCGCAACGCCCAACGATGGTGCGCGCATTGCGCTCGATGCGGCCGAGGTCGATGGCGACTTGCGGTCCCGACATCCTAGCCTCCGTAGACCAGCCCTTGCGGGTCGATCTCCGGCTTGCGGCCGGCGACGAGGTCGGCAAGGAATTTTCCCGAGCCGCAGGCCATGGTCCAGCCGACATGGCCGTGGCCGGTGTCGAGATAGAGATTCCCATAGCGCGCCCGGCCGATGACCGGCACGGAGTTCGGCATCATCGGCCGCAGGCCTGCCCACAGCTCCGCCTTCTTCTCGTCGAAGGCACCGGGAAACAGGTCCTTGCCGGTCCTGAACATGGCAGCGAAGTCGCTGGGCTTATGGCTGCGGTCAAAGCCGGTGAATTCGGCGGTCGAGGCGAGCCGCAGCCGGTTGCCAAGCCTGGAATAGGCGATCAACTGGTCTTCGTCGGCGCCGCCCATGGTCGGCCCCTTGCTCTCGTCTTCCAGCGGAATGGTCGCGGTATAACCCTTCACCGGATAGACAGGCAGGTCGATGCCGTAGCGGCGGCCGAGCAGGCCGCTTTCCGGTCCCATCGAGATGACCACGGCATCCCCAGTGATTGGTCCGGCCGAAGTCATCACCGCACTCACCCGGTCGCCCTCGATGGCGAGGCCCTCGACCGTCGTTCCATAGAGAAAGTTCACGCCGAGCTTTTCGGCTGAATAGGCCGCGAGTTTTTCCACGAACTGCCGGGAATCGCCGGTCTGGTCGATCGGCGAATAGACGCCGCCGGCTATCTTTTCCTTCACCCCGGCAAGACCCGGTTCAAGCTCGACCAGCCGCTCGCGGCCGACGATCTCGATCGGCAGGCCATGCTCGGCCAGATAGCGATAATTGTCGGTGCCGGTGTCGAGACTGTGCTGCGAGCGGAAGAAATAGAGGATGCCCTTCTTGCGCTCGTCATAGCGAACGCCGGTCTCGGCGGAGATGGCGTTGATGCAGTCGCGGGAATAGAGCGCCAGGCGCAGCTTGACCCTGCTGTTGGCGCGCAGGCGCTCTTTCGTGCACTGGCGCAGGAAGCGCAGGCTCCAGGCGAGGAAATAGGGATCGAAGCGCAGCCGGACCTTGATGCCGAGATCATGGTTGTAGAGCGCACGCAGGAATGTCTTCAGGGCCGCCGGCGAAGCCCAGGCGGTGGCATCGCCCGGCGACACCAGACCGGCGTTCGATTGGCTGGTGCCGCGCGCCGGCGCCGCATGGCGCTCGATCACGGTGACCTCGTGGCCGTCGCTCGCCAAATAATAGGCGGCGGCCGAACCGACGACACCGGCCCCGAGCACCGTTATTTTCATGCCATTCCCCCAAAAGCTCGACGCGACGCAGCGCCTCCACGTCGAGCCGCGAATACCTTCAATAGCGCTTCACTGCCCGCCTTGCGAGCCCTTGGGAGAACCCGGCTCAGCCCCGCGCGGAGTTCTTGCCGGTCAGGATGCGCTCCCAGGCGAGCGCGTCGGCAACGATCTGGTCGAGGTCGTCGCGTTGCGGGGTCCAGCCGAGTTCGGCGCGGGCGAGATCCGAATTGGCAACCACCGCCGCGGCGTCGCCGGGACGACGATCGCCCATCTTCACCTCGAAATCATGGCCAAAGGCGCGCCGCACGCTGTCGATGACCTCGAGCACCGAGTAGCCATGGCTGTAGCCGCAATTGGCGACGAGGCTCGCGCCCCCGGCGCGCAGCCGCTGCAGGGCCAGGCGATGCGCCGCCGCCAGGTCGCTGACATGGATGTAGTCGCGCATGCAGGTGCCGTCCGGCGTCGGATAATCGGTGCCGAACACCTGCATGAACGGCCGCTTCCCGAGCGCCGTCTCGCAGGCGACCTTGATCAGATGGGTGGCGCCCGGCGTCGATTGGCCGGTGCGGCCCTTCGGGTCGGCGCCGGCGACGTTGAAATAGCGCAGCGCGGTATAGCGCAGGCCGTGCGCTATCGCCGCGTCGCGCAGCATCCATTCGCTCATCAGCTTGGACAGGCCATAGGGCGATTCCGGCGCCAGGCGGGCATCCTCGCGCACCGGCTCCAGCCCGGCGCCGCCATAGACGGCCGCAGTCGAGGAAAAGATGAAATTGGGCACGCCTTCGCGCACCGCGGTCTCGATCAGCGTGCGCGTCTTGCTGGTGTTGTTCTCGTAGTAGGCAAGCGGGTCGGCGACCGATTCCGGGACCACGATCGAACCGGCGAAATGGATGATCGCGTCGACCTTGTTTTCCCTGATGATCGAGCCGACCAACTCCCTGTCGGCGACATCGCCAACCACCAGCTTCGCCTCCGGCGCTACCGCCCATTCGAAGCCGGTCGAAAGACGGTCGAGAACGACCACGCTCTCGCCGGCATCCAGCAGCTCCCAGACCATATGGCTGCCGATATAGCCGGCGCCGCCTGTTACCAAAACTGTCATCCGCGACCTCGCATCTCAAGATTTATCGGAAACTGTCTCAACCCCGCTCTACTGGAAAGCCTGCCTGATAGCCATTAGAACTCGTGGTAACCGATATTGTCGGCATGTGGCATCGTCCTGAAACAAAATTGATCCACATCAACGGAATAGGCCACGATCCGTGGTCGTTAGGAACAGGTCCGGGGCGTGGCATTTTGACCAAAATGGCCCGGTGGACGACCAATAGGGCAATGATTATGATCCCGCGCAAAATTGGGAAGTCGACATGAACTATCAGCGGTTTTTCGAGGAAGCGATCGACCAGCTCCATGCAGAGCGTCGCTACCGCGTCTTCGCCGACCTCGAGCGCATCGCGGGCAAGTTTCCGCGCGCCATCTGGCGTTCCAATGGCCGCGCCGAGGAAATCACCGTCTGGTGCTCCAATGATTATCTCGGCATGGGCCAGCATCCCGACGTCATCGCCGCGTTCCAGAATGCGGCTGGCAAAATGGGGTCGGGCGCCGGCGGCACCCGCAACATTTCCGGCACCAGCAATCCGCTGGTAGAGCTCGAACTGGAGCTCGCGGACCTGCACGACAAGGAAGCCGCACTCGTCTTCACCTCTGGCTTCGTCTCCAACGAAGCCTCGATCTCGACCATCGCGCGGCTTTTGCCCAATTGCCTGATCATCTCGGACGAATTGAACCACGCCTCGATGATCGAAGGCGTGCGACGCTCCGGTGCCGAGAAGAAGATCTTCCGCCACAATGATGTCGCGCATCTGGAAAGCCTGCTGCAGGCGGCTGGCCGCGAACGCGCCAAGCTGATCGTCTTCGAAAGCGTCTATTCGATGGATGGCGACATTGCGCCGATCAAGCAGATCGTCGAACTCGCCGAGCGCTACAACGCCATGACCTATATCGACGAGGTCCATGCCGTCGGGATGTACGGACCGCGCGGCGGCGGCATCACCGAACGTGAGGGCCTGGCCGACCGCATCGACATCATCGAAGGCACGCTCGCCAAGGCATTCGGCACGCTAGGCGGCTACATCACCGGCACAAGTGCTGTCATCGACGCCGTGCGCTCCTATGCGCCGGGCTTCATCTTCACCACGGCGCTGCCGCCGGCGATCGCGGCTGCCGCGACCACGTCGATCCGCCATCTCAAGCGCTCGCAGGCCGAGCGCGACGCCCAGCAGCAGCAGGCCGCGAGGACCAAGCAGATACTCTCTGCCGCCGGCCTGCCAGTGATGGACTCGCCGACCCATATCGTACCGCTGCTGGTCGGTGATCCGGAAGCTTGCAAGATGGCCAGCGACCGGCTGCTCGGCGTGCACGGCATCTACATCCAGCCGATCAACTACCCGACCGTGCCGCGCGGCACCGAGCGGCTGCGCATCACCCCGACGCCGTTCCACTCCGATGCACTGATCGCCGAGTTGCAGGATGCGCTGGTCGAGACCTGGGATGCACTCGGCATTCCCTACGGCTCCGCCGGTCGGCCATCTGTGGCCAAGAGCGACCGGATTATTCCGCTGCTGGTGCCGAAATCAGGCGGCTGAAGCCGTTTGCTCAGACAGTCTTCATCCAATTCGCCAGACGATGCGCCGCTTCCTCGATCTGGTCGAGGCGGCGGTGGAAGCACAGCCTGAGGAAGGCTTCGCCGCCGGGGCCGAAGGCGGTGCCGGGCGCCAGACCGACATTGGCCTTGTCGACGATGTCGAAGGCGGCAGTGCGTGAATCGGTGATGCCGTCGACGGTGAAAAAGAGATAGAACGCGCCTTGCGGCACGGTGAACCGGGCGCGGCCTGTGGCGCCGAGAATGCCGCAGACCAGATCACGCGCCTTGCGCGCCCGCTCCACCTGTTCGGCAACGAAGGCATCGCCCTCATCGAGCGCTGCTACCGCGCCGCGCTGCATGAACTGGGCAACGCCGGAGTTCGAATACTGGATCAGGTTCTCGAACACCTGCTGCAAGGCGGGATGGGTCTTGATCCAGCCGACACGCCAGCCGGTCATCGCCCAGTTCTTCGAGAAACTGTTGACGAACAGGATGCGGTCTTCCGCCGTGGCGATATCGAGGAAGGACGGCGCACGGCCATGGCTGTAGTGGAACAGTGAATAAATCTCGTCGGCGATGATCCAGAGGTTCTTCGCGCGCGCCAGATCGAGGATCGCCTGCAAGGTTTCGGGATCGGCGGTCCAGCCGGTCGGGTTGGATGGCGTGTTGATGAACAGCGCCCTGGTGCGAGGCGTAATCGCCGCCGCAATCTTCTCGACGTCGCAGGACCAGCCATTGCCGGAATGGTCGAGCGTGACAGCCACCGGAACGGCTCCCGATATCCCTGCTGCAGCGTCGAAATTCGGCCAGGCCGGCGACAGGTAGATGACCTCGTCGCCGGCACCGGCGAGCGCGTCGAGCGCCAGCTGGATAGCGTGCATGCCGGACCCGGTGACGATGAATTGCTCCTCGGGGAAGGTCTTGCCGAAATGCCTGGCATAGTAGCGGGAAAGCGCCTGCCTGAGATCGGGGATGCCTCTCTGCCAGGTGTAGAACGTCTCGCCGCCGGCCAGCGCCTTCGACGCGGCATCGGTGATGAAGGCCGGCGTCGGTAGGTCGCCCTCGCCGGCCCAGAGCGGGATCATGCCCTCGCGCAGGCGGCCGTAATTGACGACGGCGACAATGCCGCTTTCGGGCGCGGCGCGGGCCTCCGTGCGCAGGCTGTCGATCAGGGTCATGGGCGGGTCCGTTCCAATCTCGGGCGTTGATCAGCGCTCCTTACCAGATGCGAAAACAGAAAACCCCGGCCGCGAACGACCGGGGTTTTGGTCCAGCAAGGCTTTGCCGAATTATCTCTTGGCGAGCAGGTCGCGAATTTCGGTGAGCAGCGCGACATCGGCCGGCGGCGGAGCGGCTGGTGCAGCCGGCTTCTCGCGCTCAAGCCGCTTGCGCATGTTGTTCACCGCCTTGACCATCAGGAAGATGATGAAAGCGAGAATAAGGAAGTTCAATGCGACGGTTATGAAGCTGCCATACGCGAAAACAGCGCCTTGCTTTTTGGCGTCCGCCAGCGACGTGGCGTTGACGGCCGAGGAGAGCCCCAGGAAATAGTTGTTGAAGTCCAAGCCGCCGAAAATCGCGCCGACGATCGGCATAATGATGTCGTTGACAAGGGAATCGACGATCTTGCCGAAGGCCGCGCCGATGATGACGCCGACCGCAAGGTCCATCACATTGCCCTTGGAAATGAATTCCTGGAATTCTTTCAGCATTCGACCCTCCTTGTCATGACAGGCCGAACTGCCGTTTCCGTCCCTGCGGGCATCGACCTAAGGGCAACATAACAAAAACCTCCGGTTGCAACATCGGCAAAAAGCAGGAAGCAACCGGTTTCTCCTTAGCTGTGGCACCCCTGGTTCTGCTTATCCGCATGTCGCGGCCGCGATCATGCTTCCAAAGCCGCGATGGACTCGGACGCCAAGCTGTGATTGCGTCCGGGCAAGCCGGATAAAAAGACGGCATAGGAGGAAATTCCAAGCGTGCAGGGCTTGTTTATCGTCATCATCGCGATCGCATATGTGACGCTGCTGTTCGCCATCGCCAGCCTGGGCGACCGCCGTTCGGCCATTTCCGAGCCAAGCCGGGCCCGGCCCTTCATCTACGCCCTCAGCCTCGCCATCTACTGCACGTCCTGGACGTTTTTCGGCTCGGTCGGCCTCTCCTCCGAACGCGGCCTCGAATTCCTCGGCATCTATACCGGCCCGGTGCTGGTCTTCGTGTTCGGCTTCCCATTGCTCAACCGCATCATGCGGCTGGCCAAGACCGAAAAGATCACCTCGATCGCCGACTTCCTCGGCGCCCGCTACGGCAAGAGTTTTACTGTCGCTGCAATCGCCACGCTGATCGCCACCATCGGCGCGGTCCCCTATATCGCGCTGCAGTTGAAGGCGATCTCCGGTTCTGTCAGCCTGATGGTCGAGCACTATACGGGATCGCCGCCCTCCTTCGATCCCTTCGTCAGCGACATCTCGCTGGTCGTCGCCATGCTGCTGGCGCTGTTTGCGGTTCTGTTCGGCACACGCCACGCCGACGCCACCGAACACCAGGACGGGCTGGTGCTGGCGGTGGCCGTCGAAACGGTGGTCAAGCTTGCCGCCTTCCTCGCCATCGGCCTGATGGTCACCTTTCTGATCTTCGGCGGCCCTGGCGACATGGTCGACAAGCTCGCCCAGAATGCACAGGTTCGGCAGGCGATGAGCTACAACACCTCGCTCGCCACCTGGCTGGTGCTGACTTGCCTGAGCGGCTTTGCCATCATCATGCTGCCACGACAGTTCTACGTCACCATCGTCGAGAACCGCGGCGAGGCCGAGTTGCGCACCGCGACATGGGTGTTTCCGCTCTACCTCGTGGCGATCAATCTGTTCGTGCTGCCGATCGCCTTTGCCGGCCTGTCGCTGGTCGGCACCGGAACCAGCAGCGATCTCTATGTGCTGTCGCTGCCTCTGTTCAGCGGCCATGACGTGCTGGCGATGGCGGCTTTCATCGGCGGGCTGTCGGCGGCGACCGCGATGGTTATCGTCGAGAGCGTGGCGCTGTCGATCATGATCTCCAACGACCTCGTCATTCCGCTGTTCGTGCGCCGGTTGCTGAAGACCTCGACCTCAGAGAACGAAGACTGGTCGACGCTCATCCTCAATGTGCGGCGCGGGGCGATCTTCATCCTGCTGTTCATCGCCTTCCTCTACTATCGCGAAAGCACCAACAGCGCGCGCCTGTCGTCGATCGGCCTGATGTCGTTCGCGGCCATCGCCCAGTTCGCACCCGCCCTGATCGGCGGGCTGATCTGGCGCGGTGCGAACGGCCGGGGGGCAGCACTTGGCATGGTCGCCGGCATCCTCATCTGGGGCTACACGCTGCTATTTCCGTCGCTTGTCGCACCCGATACCGGCATCATCGTGCACGGGCTGTTCGGCTTCGAGGCGTTGCGGCCGCAGGCACTGTTCGGCACCGTCGCCGAACCGCTGAACCACGGCGTGTTGTGGAGCCTGTCGATCAACGCGGTGTTTTTTGTGCTGGGCTCACTCTCGCGCGCGTCGGTGCCGCTGGAGCGCATCCAGGCGTCGATCTTCGTGCCGCGCGAGGCCGGCCCGATGCCCAGCCTGCGCCGCTTCCGCACCGCCATCACCGTCAACGACCTCAAGGACACGATCGGGCGCTATCTCGGCGTCGAGCGCACCGAGCGCTCCTTCCAGTCGTTCGAAAAGACCAACGGAACCTCGCTGCACGGCAACGAGCAGGCGAGCATGGACGTCATCCGCTTCTCCGAGCAACTGCTGGCCAGCGCCGTCGGTTCCTCGTCGGCGCGGCTGATCCTGTCGCTGCTGTTTCGGCGCCACGACCGCGAATCCAGGGACGCCTTCCGCTTGCTCGACGACGCCACCGAGGCGCTGCAGCACAACCGCGACCTGCTTCAGATCGCGCTCGACCAGATGGAACAAGGCATCACTGTCTTCGATCGCGACTTCCGCCTGATCTGCTGGAACCGCCAGTACCGGGCGCTGTTCGACCTGCCCGATGAGATGGGCCAGGTCGGCGTCTCGCTCGACCGCATCCTGCGCCATCTTGCCGAGCGGGGCGATATCCCTGCCGATCAGCGTGTGGCGATGCTCAACCGGCTGACCAGCTTCGTCAGCCCCTGGCAGATGGAACTGAAGACCAGCGGCCGCATCCTGGAACTGCGTTCCAACCCGATGCCGGACGGCGGCATCGTCGCCACCTATGCCGACATTTCCGGGCGCGTCGAGCAGGATTTGGCGCTGAAACGCGCCAATGAATCGTTGGAGCAGCGCGTCAAGACCCGCACCATCGAGCTGACTCGGGTCAACGAGGAGTTGACCCGCGTCAACGAGGAACTGGCGCAGGCGCAGATGCTGGCCGAGGAGGCCAATCTCGGCAAGACACGTTTCCTCGCCGCCGCCGGCCACGACATCCTGCAGCCGCTGAACGCCGCCCGGCTTTATTGCTCGTCGCTGATCGAGAAAGCCGGCAAGGGGCCTGCCGGCAAGGCAGCGGTCAACATCGAATCCTCGCTGGAATCGGTCGAGACCATTCTCGGCGCCGTGCTCGACATCTCCCGCCTCGATGCCGGCGCGATGAAGCCGGACGATAGCGCCTTCAACCTTGACGGATTGCTGCGCCAGATCGGCAACGACTTCCGGCCGCTCGCCGCCGAAAAGAAGCTCGAGCTGACGATCATGCCGTCGTCGCTGACCGTGACCACGGACCGTAACCTTTTGCGCCGCCTGATCCAGAACCTCGTCTCAAACGCCATCAAATACACAAGACACGGCCGCGTGCTGGTCGGCGTCAGGCGGCGCGGCGAACTGGCCGAGATCCAGGTGATCGACACCGGCATCGGCATCGCCGGCGACAAGCTGAACACAGTCTTTCGCGAATTCACCCGGCTCGACGAAGGCGCGCGCGAAGCCGAGGGCCTCGGTCTCGGCCTCTCCATCGTCGACCGCATCGCCCGGGTGTTGCGCCTGGAGATCCGGATCTTTTCCAATTCCGGCAAGGGCACGCGCTTCTCCGTCATCCTGCCCGTGGCCGCCGTGCAGGAGCCGCGACGCGAAATCGAAACCAGGGTTCCTGCCCGCGCGACCGCTTCGCTGGCCGGGCTGCACGTGCTCTGCATCGACAATGATGCCCGTATCCTCGAAGGCATGCGGCTCCTGCTCGAAGGCTGGGGCTGCAATGTCGACACCGTGTCCGGCTCAAAGGATCTGGGTAGTACCGCAATGCACCGCCCGGACATCGTCCTTGCTGATTATCATCTCGACGGCGAAACCGGTCTCGACATCATCGCCAGGCTGCGCACGATCCATGGCGACACCCTTCCGGCCGTGCTGGTCACCGCCGACCGCTCCAACGAGGTGCGCACGGCCGCCGGCGGGCTCGAGATTCCGGTGATCAACAAGCCGCTAAAACCTGCGGTGCTGCGTTCAATGATGGCCAGGGTCAGGCCGCTGGCATCCGCGGCCGAATAGCATCAAAGGCGCCCGGCCGGAGTCGGCGATCTCAGCGCCGGTGTCCGAGGCTTTCGAGGTAGGCGCAGAACATGTCGGCCATGCCGTCGGCGTAGCTTTCGATCTCGCCTGGCGTTCGAGGACTTCCCGAAAAGTCCTTACCCACCGCGCTGAGTGTCGTGATGATCAGGTCGCCCGCCAAGGCACGGACGGCTTCCCCAGCCTCGGGCAATGCCTCCCGCAGGAAGGTCTGGACGGTGCGCTCGCCCGAGGCTTTCGCCTCGTGCGCTTCGGGCGCGTCACGGTAAAAGGGTGCGGCGTCGTTGAGCGCCACGCGCAGCGCAGCCTCTTCGCACTCCGAGCGGATGAAGGCGTGGACCAGTGCGCGCAGCCGTTCGAGCGGCGGTCGCTGGTCATTCTCGAGTATGGTGCGCAGCAGGCCACCCGTCTGCCGCCACTCGTCGCTCTGGAGCCTGAACAGAAGTGCGGCCTTGTTCGGGAAATACTGATAGAGCGAACCGACACTCACCCCGGCTCTTTCGGCGACGCGTGTGGTGGTGAAACGCTGCGCGCCCTCGCTCGCCAAAACCTGAACGGCAGCCTCCAAAATCGCCGCGACAAGGTCCGTGGCACGGGCCTGTTTGGGCTGTTTTCGTGAGGAAATCGAAGGACTTGGGCGTCCGGTCATGGCTCGGCCCGGCAATGCGAATTGGAAACCTGAAGGATTATTCGTATTTTTCGGCACAGCACAAGCACGCAGCCATTTCGACCGGAGACTTTCATGACGACGCTGACCGATGCCCCGCTGGCACCCCTGCTCGCCCGCCTGTTCAAGGAAGCCAATGCCGCGACCAGTCCGGCGGTGGCCGCACTCTCGCACGAAGAGCGGGCGCGCCTGCTCAACAGCAAGACCGAATATGTCGATTTCTACGGACGGCTGAAGGATCTCTGGCTCGCGATCTCGCCGGAGACCGGCACGCTGCTCTATATGCTGGCACGGGGCAGCGGCGCCCGCATCATCATCGAGTTCGGAACCTCGTTCGGCATCTCGACGCTCTATCTTGCCGCGGCGCTGAGGGACAATGGCGGCGGCCGTCTGATCACCACCGAGTTCGAGCCGTCCAAGGTCACGCGGGCCAAGGCCAACCTGACTGAGGGCGGCCTCATCGACCTGGTGGAGGTCCGCGAGGGAGACGCGCTGCAGACGCTGAGCGCCGACCTGCCGGATACGATCGACCTGCTGCTTCTCGATGGCGCCAAGGCGATCTACCCGGAGATCCTGAGCCTGGTCGAGAGCCGCCTGAGGCCGGGCGCATTGGTCATCGCTGACAACGCCGATTTCTCGCCCGAATATCTGGAACGCGTGCGCTCCCCGGCATCGGGCTACATGTCCACGCCGTTCGGCGAGGACGTCGAGCTGTCCGTGCGGCTCGGCTGAACGGTCTCACCGCCGCATAGGATTCAACACGCGGCTCAAACCTCCATGTCGAAAGGTCCAAAATGTCGGCAGGCACTCACCTCTAGCCTCTTTGTTTTGACGCGATTCCCAAGGGAAAGCGCTATGCGCTTTTCCCGGGAAAACCGTTTCACACTTTTCCTGGAATTGCTTTAGGTCAGGCTGTCGACCATCTGGGAACTGCGGAACCGAGGCCGCCCGGCATTGCCCCCCACGGGCGGGCGATGCTCGCGAAAGGCCATTGCAAGGGTCCTCAGCGCCTCGCGGGACTTGGCGTCCGTGAGCGTCGAAAGCAGCACGATCTCGGAGGGTGGCAGCGCCGGCAGCCCGAACTTCCGGCTGACCTCGATGGTGCCGGAAGGGGCAAGCCGGCAGGAAAATACCGAGGCTGCGAGGCCGGCCGAGACGGCTTCGGCAACGGCGAAGGAGCCGCAGCCAAGGAACACTTCCGTCCACGGTATTCCGACAGCGTCGAGCGCGCGGGTCGTGATGTTGCGGATACCGCAGGATGGCGAGGATGCTGCCAGGCGCAGCGGCTCGTCGGCCCGGTGGACGAAGTTCGGGGCGGCGTACCAGCCGAAATGTTCGGGCGCCAGCACTTCACCATCGCGCCGGTCGTCCTCCCGGCGGATGATCGCCGCATCGATCTCACCGCGATCGAAGGCGTCCAGCAGGTCGCGCGAATCATCGAGTCTCACTTCGATGGTGAGCGCCGGGTCATGCGCATTGAGCCGCGCCAGCAATGTCGGGACCTCCGCGCCTCCGACATGGGTGGCGATGCCCAGCGTGAAGCGGCGGCGAACCGAAGACAGGCTGGCAATGGCGCGGTCGTGCGCGGCGAGGAAGTCGCGCGCGGGTTGAAGAAACACCGCGCCCTGCGCCGACAAGCGCACCAGCCGAGGTGTGCGCTCGATCAATTTCTGGCCGACGCGCTCTTCCAGCCGCTTCAGCTTCACGCTGATCGCCCCTTGCGTGCTGCCAAGAGCCTCGGCCGCGCGCGTGAAGCTTTGAAGATCGGCGATGGCAACGAATGTTTTCACAGCATCTACGTCCAGCGTCATGTCAGCTATCCGCACTTGTTGTCTCTGAAATAGCCAACCATGCAATTCTAAAATGATCAAGCCTCGCCTACGCTGGCCATACGCGCGCCGGGCGAGCTGTGATGGATTCGCCGATTGCCGCCCAATACGTTCGAAAGGTTGAACCATGCCTACTGCACTGACCCGCCGAGGCATCATCGTTCTGTTTGCCGCCTGCCTGGCGTGCCTGATGTTCGGTCTGGAGATTTCAAGCGTTCCCACGATCCTGCCGACACTGGAGCAGGTGCTGCACGCCGACTTCAAGCAACTGCAATGGGTGATGAACGCCTATACGATCGCGGTCACGACGGTGCTGATGGCGGTCGGCACGATCGCCGATCGTTACGGCCGTAAGCGTGTCTTTCTGGTCTCCATCGCCGCCTTCGGCCTGACATCACTGATCTGCGGCGTCGCCGAAAGCGTCTCCACGCTCATCGTCGCCCGGTTTCTGCAGGGGCTGAGCGGCGGTGCCATGCTGATCTGCCAGCTTGCCGTGCTGTCGCATGAATTCAGGGAAGGACGCGAACGCGCTGTCGCCTGGGGCTGGTGGGGCGTCATCTTCGGCACCGGCCTCGGCTTCGGCCCCATCATCGGCGGCGGCATCGTCGCGGTCTCGAGCTGGCAATGGGTGTTTCTCGTCCACGTGCCGGTTGCTGCGCTGGCATTCGCCCTCGCTCTGATGGGCGTCCACGAATCGAAGGATCCGCAGGCGGGCAAGCTCGACATAGCGGGCATCCTGACGCTGTCGCCGTCGGTCTTCTGTCTCGTCTTCTACATCATCCAGGGGCCGGATCTGGGTTTCTCCAGCCCAACCGCGCTGGCGATCCTCGGTATCTCGATAGCGAGCTTCATCGCCTTCCTCATTGCCGAGAAGGTCAGCCAGCGGCCGATGTTCGACTTCTCGGTCTTCCGGATCCGGCCCTTTTCCGGCGCCATCGTCGGCTCGACGGCGATGAACCTCAGCTATTGGCCTTTCATGATCTACCTGCCGATCTGGTTCCACGCCGGGCTCGGCTATGACAGCGTCTCCACCGGCCTTGCCCTGCTTGCCTACACGCTGCCGACGCTTGTGCTGCCGCCCGTGGCAGAGCGACTCACGCTGCGTTACAAGCCCGGCATCATCATTCCGGCAGGCCTCGTCATCATCGGCGTCGGGTTCATCCTGATGAAGTTCGGCAGCGCCGCCGCGCAACCGGATTGGCTGACTATGTTGCCCGGCTGCCTGCTCGCAGGGACTGGTATGTGAATAACCAATACACCTGTCACCAACACGACGACGGGGTCCGTTTCGAGCGACCGCGCCGGCATGGCTTCCGGCATCGACATGAGCGCTCGCATGGTGTCATTGGCGCTGAACATCGCGGTGATGGGCTTCATCCTGGCGAACGGTGTGCTGGCGCATCTGGGGCAAGCGTTGCCTGACCTCGACGCCGCCCAATTGCGTCTCGTCGCCGAAGCGATCGCTGCTGGAAATCCCATCTCCGGCCTCGCCGCTTCGGTCGCTCAGGATGCGCTGCGGAACGGCTTTGGCTGGGTCATGCTCTATGGCGGGATCGGCGTCTGGATCATGGCCGCTATCAGTTTCGCGAGCTTCAACCCCAGGCCGATGCGGAGGACGGAAGTTCAGTGCTCTGATTGAACAATGTTCCGATTGAACAGGGACCGCCCTGGCGATCAACCCGCCGGCTGCAGCGGGTCGCTGCCGATCTTGGACAGGAGGATCACCGCCTGGGTGCGGCTGTCGACGCCGAGCTTCTGCAGGATGGCCGAGACATGCGCCTTGATGGTGGCCTCGGAGACGCCGAGTTCATAGGCGATCTGCTTGTTGAGCAGGCCCTCGGCCAGCATGCCGAGCACGCGGGTCTGCTGCGGCGTCAGCGCCTGCAGGCGCTTGATCAGGTCGGATATTTCGGGATCGCGCTCGACGCCGAGATCGACGCCGACGGGTGCCGCAATATCGCCGGCAAGCACTGACTGCACGGCGCTGCGGATCTCTTCCATGCTGGCCGATTTGGAGATGAAGCCGGAGGCGCCGAGATCGAGCGCCCGCCTGATGGTCGCCGGATCGTCATGCGCCGACACCACCACCAGGGGCACCGCCGGATGGATGCCACGCAGCGAGATCAAGCCGGAGAGGCCGCTGGCGCCCGGCATCGACAGGTCGAGCAGCACCAGATCGATATCCTCGTTGGCAACGACCAGCGCCTTGGCGCTCTCGAAATCGCCGGCCTCGTGGATGGCGGCGACATTGCCGATGCCGGCAAGTGCTTCGCGCAGCGCGCCACGAAACAGCGGGTGATCGTCGGCGATGACGAAAGAATAGCCTGCCGGCAAATGTCCCTCCCCGAATCCCCCGATGATTTTTAGTTTTTCCGGGATCAGTTGGACGATTATGAGGGGCTGCGCGCTGTTTTCAAGCGGCAAAGCCAGCGCGCCGCGTTTTCCCTGCTGAAATCAAAATGCTACAGCGACGCTCAGGTCTTCTGCGAATTGAGCTGGGCGCCGTTGTCCTTGTCCATATCCTTGACGATGCCCATGAAGCCGCGCAGGAAGCGTTCCATGTAGCTCATCGTCTTGTTGAAATCCTCCTCGCTCGGCAGTTTCGATTCGAGGCGGGCGGAGAGCGAATTTTCGAGCTTGGTGACGCGCTCGTCCATTGCCTTCATCGAGGTCTGCAAGCGGTCGACCTCGTCCTGGAAAGCGGCACGTTCGTCGGCTGCCATCTTGCAGACGAGCTGGCCGGAGCGCTCCTCGCAAATCGACATGGCGCCGGTCTGCATATCCATACGGACGTAGCCATTATCAGACTTTTCCAGCTGGTAGCGGTCGGTTTCTTCCGAGTATGCTGAAGCCGCGACCAGCGAAACGAGCGCGGCGGGGATCAAGATGTGCTGCAGACGCATGTTGTCCTCCATGGCCAAGGCCTGAAATATCGCATGTTTGCGCCGGAAATGGGGAAGACCCTTGGCGTGGCCTTTCCCGCGTGGCTGGTTCGGACGCATTTTGACGCAATTTCCGGACGGAAAACCGTTTCACACTTTTCCTGGAATTGCTCTATAGCGCAACCATGTCTCAGATTATCTACAAGATAACCCCGCAAGCGCCTTGGCGCGAGGCCGAAACACATGGCCGCTTCACCGGCGCGCCGATCGATGTCGCCGACGGCTTCATCCATTTTTCCACGGCGGCGCAGGTCAAGGGAACGGCGGCAAGGCACTTTGCCGGCCAGACCGACCTTCTGCTGGTCGCCATCGACGGCGCCAACCTGGGCGCAGCGCTGAAATATGAGGTTTCGCGCGGCGGCGCGCTGTTTCCGCATCTTTATGGTCCGCTCGACCTCAAGGCCGTGCTGTGGGTCCGACCACTGCCGCTTGGCGCCGATGGGGTGCACCAGTTCCCGGCACTGGAGGGGCAATGAGCGTGCTCGACCGGCTTGGCCAGAAGCTGCTGTTCACCTTCGATCCGGAAACCGCGCATGGCCTGTCGATCGCGGCGCTGCGATGCGGTCTGCCGGTTGGGGCATCGGCGACGCGCGATGCCCGGCTGAAGGTGACGGTCCGCGGCCTCGAGTTTCCCAATCCGCTCGGCATGGCTGCGGGCTATGACAAGAATGCCGAAGTGCCCGACGCACTGCTCGGCCTGGGTTTCGGCTTTGCCGAGGTCGGCACGATCACGCCGCTGCCGCAGGCCGGCAACCCGAAGCCGCGCATCTTCCGGCTGACGGCCGACGACGCGGTGATCAACCGGCTGGGCTTCAACAATGAGGGCCATGCAGCGGCTGAAAAACGCCTTGCCGCACGCAAGGGGCGTGGCGGCATCGTCGGCGTCAACATCGGCGCCAACAAGGACAGCGGCGATCGCATCGGCGACTATGAGCGCGGCGTCGCCCGATTTGCGCAATACGCCAGCTATCTGACCGTCAACATCTCCTCGCCCAACACGCCGGGCCTGCGCAACATGCAGGCGCGCGAACAGCTTGGCGAGCTTTTGTCGCGGGTCATGGCCGCGCGTGCAGCAGGCGCTGCGCAGCCGCCGATTTTCCTGAAGATCGCCCCGGATCTGCTCGAGGCGGAGTTGGAGGACATCGCCGCCGAGGTCACCGAGAAACGGATCGACGGTGTCATCGTCTCCAACACCACCATCTCCCGACCGCCGCTGCGCAGCGGCGCTGCGGTGCGCGAAACCGGCGGGCTCTCGGGAAAACCCTTGTTCGAACGCTCGACCATCGTGCTGGCGAAGATGCGCAAGCTGCTTGGCGCGGACCGCGCCATCATCGGCGTCGGCGGTGTCGATTCCACCGAGACGGCACTGGAAAAGATCCGCGCGGGCGCTGATCTCGTCCAGCTCTACACCAGCATGATCTATGCCGGACCGGCACTGCCGGGCCGGATTGTCGCCGGGATGGCACGCTTTGCCGACACAGAACGGTTCGGATCCATTCGCGAGTTGCGCGACAGCCGCCTCGACTTCTGGGCGTCCAAGCAACTCTGAAGTGCTCTCAGGAGCGTAGATTGCGACTGACGGCCCGCTCGCAGATGGTGCCGCCGATGCCAGATAGTTTCGCATAAGCTCGCCCTGGAACAATTGGTGCATCAAGTCTGTTGGAAGTCGACTGGAAGTGCAAGTTCATCCGACGGCGCGGCAGGGCAACGAATTCGGTTTAACGGGTTCCTTCGGAGCCTTCGCCGGCGCGTAGGCTGACGGAAACGAAAAACCCGCCTGAGCGGCGGGTCACTGGCGCAAATCAACACCATGGACAAATATGTACCATAGCTGAGGGCACGAAGTCAAGAAAAAATTCCTATCATGAAAAGCTGCCGGCACAAAAGCTGCCGGCACAACCGAACTGGCTGCCGCCAGGCTGTTGCTAACCTGGGGTTCGGAGATCTGGAGGGCGCAGGGCCTTCCGGGGTCACTGTCTAGAACGCGGTTCGTACCCTGAGCCGCAGGATCGTCAGCAGGCTGAAGCCGCGTGCTAGCAGGAAAACGTGCAACGCCGCCCAAAGTCCATTGTTGCCGAAGGCAGGCGCAAGGGTCAGCAGCGCGGCCGCGAAAACGAGAAACGACAGCAGCATCATGTTTCGCATGTCGCGCGACCATGTGGCGCCGATGAAGACACCATCCATCTGGAACGCCAGCACACCGCTGAGTGCTGTGAATGCCGCCCACGGCAGGTAGATGTCGGCCACCGAACGGACTTCCTGCGACGTCGTCACGAGGGCGACCAGACTGGCGCCACCAAACAGCAGCACCAGCGTCGCGGCACCCGCCAGCCCAAACCCCCAGAACAAGGTCAGCCGCACCGCCTGGCGGAATGGCGCGGCAGCACGCGCGCCGACGGCACGGCCGGCCAGCTGTTCGGCGGCGGTGGCAAAGCCATCGAGGAAATAGCCGGCGACGAGAAAGAAATTCATCAGCACGGCGTTGGCGGCCAGCGTCACCGTGCCGAACTGCGCGCCCTGGCGGGTGAATAGCGCGAAGGCGGCGAGCAACGAGAACGAGCGGATCATGATGTCGCGGTTGAGCGACAGCATGCGCAGGAAGGCGGCCATGTCGAGCAGGCGATGGCGCGGCAAGGATGGGGCCGCCCGGAACCGGCGGATCACGATCGCCAGGCCGAGCAGCATGGCAAGCAATTCGCCGGTGACGGTCGCCCAGGCGACGCCGGCGACGCCCCAGCCGAGCTCCAGCCCGAGCAGGAAGCAGAGCGCGATGTTGATGCCGTTCAGCACCAGTTGCAGCATCAGCCCGAGCCCACCCTCGCCGCGTCCCAGCACATAGCCAAGGATGGCATAGTTGATCAGCGAGAAGGGTGCGGCGAGCAGCCTGATCCTGATGTAGACGCCCATCGCCTCGCTGACGCGCGGTTCGGCGCCCATGAATTTCTGCCCGGCGATGGCGACCAGGGGCGCAAGTGCCGCGAGCACGATGCCGGCGACAACCGCGATCAGCACGGCGCGCCAGAACACCGCCTGTTCCTCCAGGGCATCGCCGCGCCCGAACGCCTGGGCGACGAGGCCAGTGGTGCCCGAGCGCAGGAAATTGAAAGTGGTGAAGACGACGTCGAAGATAAGCGCGCCGGCCGCCAGGCCGCCGAGCAAGGCGGCGTCGCCGAACTGTCCGACGACAGCCGTGTCGACCAGGCCGAGCATCGGCGTCGTCAGATAGGCAAGCGTCATTGGCACCGCGATGGCGAGCACGGACCGGTTGGTGACGACAAAGTATCTGGCGTCGGCTGGGGTTGCACCCTTGTCCAAGGATTGCTGCCTTGCTGATTGCGGCTTGATCGAACTGCCGATGTGCCCCATTTTCCCGCCACCGCGCAATCACTCTTCCCGTGACGGCCAACCGAATTCCCCGGTCTGGCGCGAGCCCGCCGGATCCAGTTCATGCCTCTGCAGATCGTCCATCACCCCGACTACAATGCCGGCTTCGCGGTCAACCATCGCTTTCCGATGAGCAAATATCCGCTGCTGATGGATGCCTTGCACGCACGCGGACTGGCCGGACCCGACGCACTCAACACCACCGAACCGGCGCCGGCGTCATGGCTGAAGCTTGCCCACGCGGCCGACTATGTCGACCAGGTCATCGGCTGCCGCGTGCCCGAAAAGATCGAACGCGAGATTGGTTTTCCGATCGGGCCCCGTGTCTCGCTGCGCGCGCAGCTTGCCACCGGCGGCACGGTGCTCGCGGCGCGGCTCGCCCTGCGCCACGGCATCGCCTGCAACACCGCCGGCGGCAGCCATCATGCGCGGCGCGCGCAAGGTGCGGGCTTCTGCACCTTCAACGATGTCGCAGTCGCCGCGTTGGTCCTGCTCGCCGAAGGCGCTGCCACAAACATCCTGGTCGTCGACCTCGACGTGCATCAGGGCGATGGCACGGCGGATATTCTCGTTGATAATCCGCGCGTGTTCACCTTTTCCATGCATGGCGATCGCAACTACCCCGTGCGCAAGATCGCCTCCGACCTCGATGTCGCGCTGCCGGATGGCACGGGTGACGCGGCTTACATGGAGAGGCTCGCCGCCATCCTGCCGGAACTGCCCGCTCAAGTGCATTGGGACATCGTCTTCTACAATGCCGGCGTCGATGTCCATGCCGAGGACCGGCTTGGCCGGCTGTCGCTGTCGGATGACGGACTGCGCGCCCGCGACGACACGGTCATCCGCCACTTTCGCACGCAGGGCATTCCGGTCTGCGGCGTCATCGGCGGCGGTTATTCAGCCGATGTGGCATCGCTCGCAGCGCGCCACGCCATCCTGTTCGAGGTGGCGTCGGACTACGCCCGATAGCTACTTCCGGTAGTTGGCGAGCCTCAGCAGGATGAAGGCTGGCACAACGATGGCCGCACCCAGCAGGATGTAGCCAAGGAAACGGTCGATGGCGTGGAAGCCTAGATTCCACAGATCGATGAAGAACTTCTGGATGCCGTAGAACACATCCATCGGCGACCAGCCGAAGGCATTCATGACCAGGCCGACGAGGAAAGACACGACCAGCAGTTTCAGGATCACCTTGAGCGGCGAGTCGCCGAGAAAGCGCGTCAGTGCGGACAAGGCCCGTCTCCAGATTGAGGTACCCAGACTCGAGGGCGTCGGCCCAGACATACGCACTTGGCTTGCCGGCTTCAAGCCGACAATTATACGGGATGCCGAACACCTCGAGCGAGGCATTGCATGGCCGCGAGCAGTGCCAAGGGCGCATGGCAGACCGCCGACCGACGACCGCGGCCGATCCCGCTGGCTTATCTGTTTTCTAACCAATTGCCGCTATTCCCAATCGAATAGCGGGAGCAAGGCTTTTGGTGGAGATGGAGAAAAACACCGCGCGACGCGCAGTCATGCTGTCGGTGGTCGTCCCATGCTACAATGAGGTGGCCGGGCTGGGGGAACTGCATCGGCGGGTAACGGCCGCATGCCTGGAACAAGGCTCTTCCTACGAGATCGTCCTTGTCATCGATGGCGCGACCGACGGTACGCGCGAGGCCATTTTGCAGCTGGCAGAAAAGGACGACCATGTCGTCGCCATCGACCTTGCCCGCAATTACGGCCACCAGATCGCGTTGAGCGCGGGTCTCGAATTCTGTCGCGGCCAGCGCATTCTCATTCTCGATGCCGACCTGCAGGATCCGCCTGAACTGCTCGGCGCGATGATGACGAAGATGAACGAAGGCTTCGATGTCGTTTACGGCCAGAGGCTGACGCGCGACGGCGAAAGCTGGTTCAAGCTCGCTTCCGCCTCGATGTTCTATCGCCTGCTGCGCCGGATGGTCGACGTCGACATAGCGCCGAACACCGGCGATTTCCGCCTGATGAACCGCCGCGCGCTCGACCATCTGAACGCGATGCCCGAACGCTACAGGTTCATTCGCGGCATGGTGAGCTGGATCGGGCTGAAACAGGTGGCTTTCCCCTATGAAAGACACCGTCGCTTTGTCGGCACCACACATTATCCCCTGAAGAAAATGGTTCTTCTGGCGGTCGACGCGATGACCAGCTTCTCGATCGTGCCCCTGCGGTTCGCCTCGCTGCTCGGAATGATGTTCGGGCTTCTGGGACTGGTCGTGCTCGGCTACACCTTGTTCGAATGGTCGATCGGAAACGTGTTGCCCGGCTGGACCAGCCTTGCCGCGATCGTGCTGATCCTCGGCAGCGTCCAGCTTATGGTGCTTGGCATTTTCGGCGAGTATCTCGGGCGCATGTACATGGAGACAAAGCGGCGGCCGCTCTACTTCGTCAACGAGATCGTTTCGCGCAGCCAGGCGGCCGAGGACGGGGAACTGCCCGTCCATCGCCTGCAGGAGATGGCAAAGAGGGCGGCACGTGCTTGAGGCGGAGTTCGACCAGTTTGCGCGGGAATATCAGGAGCAGCATGCCGCGAGCATAAGGCTGAGCGGCGAAACGCCGGAATTCTTCGCCAGGTACAAGATCGACGACATTGCCGCGACGTTGCGGCGGGCTGGTGTGAAACCGCGGCGGATACTCGACTTCGGCGCCGGCGTCGGCAATTCGCTCGGCCATATGCGCAGCGCGTTTCCCGACGCAGAGATCACCTTGCTCGATCCCTCGCGGGAATCGCTCGACATCGCCAGCAAGCGCTTTCCCGGCCAGGCCGCCTTCATGCATTTCGACGGCAAGACAATTCCTTTTGCCGACGGCAGCTTCGACCTCGCCTTCGCGGCTTGCGTCTTCCACCATATTCCCGAGGACCTGCAGATCGGGCTGCTCGCGGAGATCGGTCGGGTGCTGGCCGATGGCGGCAGCTTCTTTCTTTTCGAACACAATCCGTGGAACCCGCTGACCACGCACGCGGTGAGAAACTGCGCCTTCGACGAAAACGCGGTTTTGATAACCTCCCGCGAGATGCGCAGGCGCATGGCCGAGGCGGGCCTTGCCAACACAAGGATTATCTACCGGATTTTCTTTCCTCGGCTGCTGGCGAGGCTGAGGCCGTTCGAGCGCTTCCTCACCAAGATACCTGTCGGAGCCCAATATTTTGCGCATGTGGTCAAGCCTGCCGTTTGACTTCCCGAGGATGCTGCGATTTGGCGCCGTCGGCCTGTTGAACACGGCGCTGGGATACGCGGTCATTCTGGCCGGCCTTGCGCTGGGTCTTGGCGACATCGTTTCCAATGCCACGGGTTATGCCGCCGGCCTTGTCCTCGGCTTCTTCCTCAACCGCCAATGGACCTTCACCAGGGCCGATGGCTTCCGGCCCGGAACCGCGCTGCGCTATGGGAGCGTCTTTCTGGTCGCCTACAGCATCAATCTGGCCGTCGTGATCGCCGCCCGCTCGGCAGGCATCATCGAAAACCCCCTGGTTCACCTCGCCGGCATCTGCGTCTATTCGGTTGTCTTCTACCTCGGTTCGGCTCGCTTCGTATTTGTGGGTCGCGGAGACGACAGCGCCGACCGGACAGTTCGGGTGGCCGATGGGCCCCGGCGGCAGCCGGCCAGTCGAACACCTTGAACCAAACTGTCATCGGAAACGATTAGAGGCGGCGCACCATGAACGACGCTCGGGCCTGCGTGGAGGCCGCCACATACAACGAGCGGAACAGGCTGATCTTCCGCCTGCTCGCGGCCTGGGCGATGGCGGCGGCACTGGCTGCCCAAGCCGGTTCCACCCTGCAGGATCCCGACAGCTGGTGGCAAGTGAAGGTCGGGCTGGATTTCCTGGCAAACCGGACATTTCCGACAGTCGACCCCTATTCCCACACTTTTGCCGGCCAGCCGTGGATTATCAAGGAATGGCTGGGGCAGGTCCTGCTGGCCCTTGCCTACCGGGCAGGAGGCTGGAACGGGGTGGTCACGCTGATCATCGCCTCGATTTCGCTGACGGTCTTCCTGATGGGGTGGTTTCTCAGCGCATGGCTGAAGCCGATCCTGGCGATTACGCTGGCCTTCGCCGCGGTTTTCCTGATCAACCCGATCTTTACGGCGCGTCCGCATGTTCTCACTTTCCCGATCATCGTCATCTGGACGGCGGTGCTCTTTGGCGCGGCAAGGGAAGAACGGGCGCCGCCCTGGTGGTCGCTTGTACTGGTTGTGTTGTGGGCGAACCTGCACGCCACCTTCACCTTGAGCTTCCTAATCGCGGGTTTCGCCGGTCTCGATCTGCTGGCGCGCACGGGCCTGTCAAAACCAGCCCTCCTGGCGAAATGGATCGCCTTCGGCCTGCTTTGCCCGCTGGTCAGCCTGATCCACCCCTATGGCGTCCAGGCCATCCTGGCGACGCTCGCCGTGGCCTATGGCAATGAGGCGGTGTCGCTGATCATGGAATGGAAACCGTTCAGCCAGCCGGATAGCCCCGTCCAGGAGGTTGCGATCCTGCTGGCGCTTTTCGGGCTTCTGGTGTCACGGTTGCGAATTGGCTGGGTCAAGGCCTTGTTCGTCGTCTTCACCTTGCATGTCTATCTCGCCCATGTGCGTTTCATGTATCTGTTCTTCCTGCTGGTTCCCCTGGTGATCGCGGCAGAGGTCGCACAGCAATATCCCTCGCTTTCAACCACCGCATGGCTGGCGGAAAAGCGCGACGGACTGGAAAAATTCCTCGCAAGGCGGTTCTACGCGATCTGTGGCGCGGCAGCCGTTTTGACGATCGGCGTGGTCGCCGTGCTCGGCAATGCCTATCAGGTCGCGCCGAGTCCGAAGACGTCGGCCAGCGGGGCGCTGGCATTCGCTGAAAGTCATCATCTGTCCGGCAACGTGCTGAATTCCTACAATTTCGGCGGCACGCTGATTTTCCACGGGATCAAGACCTATATCGACGGGCGGACGGACCAGCTGTTCCTGGGCGGTTTCACAAAAACCGATGACGAGACGGGACACAGCGGCGGCAAGCCGCTCCTCGAAGCCCGGCTGAAGAAATACGCGATAGGCTGGGCACTGCTGTCGACCCGCGACAGCCGCATTCCGTTCTTCGACCAGTTGGGCTGGAAGCGAGCCTATGCGGACGATTACGCCGTGATCTACCTGCCTGGCACCTGATCCTGCCGCGTGCCGGCGCGAACCGGCTTCGCCAAGCATTCGAACCTTGGCATTAGGCTTGACTCTCATATTGCAGTGCAACAAAATTGCCTCACAGAGGACGGGCCTGTGACATCGATGAGCCAGGATTCTTCGCACGAGCGGAACATCGCCGTATGAACGCGTGTCGGGTTCCGCTGCACCAGTGCCGCCAGCCACAGCGCGCGAGCCGGCCCGGATGAATTACAGGCGCGATATCGATGGCCTGCGGGCCGTGGCGGTGCTGCCCGTTGTGCTCTTCCACTTCGGCCTGTCCGCCATTCCCGGCGGTTTCACCGGTGTCGACATCTTCTTCGTCATATCGGGTTATCTGATCAGCGGCAGCCTGCTCGACGATCTTGAGCGCGGTCAGTTCTCGATCGGCCGCTTTTATTGGCGGCGCGCGAGGCGCATCCTGCCAGCGCTGACCTTCGTCATCCTGCTCGCCAGCGTTGCTGCCTGGTTCATCCTTCTGCCGTCGGACCTCCATGAATTCAGCCTCAGCATGATCGCGGCCTCGACGTTCTGGTCAAACATCTATTTCTGGAAGACGACGAACTATTTCTCCATCGACGCCGAGCTGCGGCCATTGCTGCACACATGGTCGCTTTCGGTCGAAGAGCAGTATTACATCTTCGCGCCGATCCTCCTGTATCTGATCCACCGATATGTCTCGAAGCGCTGGCTGACGGTACTCCTGCCGATAGCTATCGCCAGCTTTGCCCTGGCGGTCATGGCAACCACGATGGCGCCAACGGCGGGCTTCTATCTCTTGCCGACACGCCTCTGGGAACTGGCGCTGGGCGCCATGCTCATGCTGAGGAGGCCCCCGGCTCTCGCCAGCCGGCTGGCGATGGAATTGATCGGCCTCGCCGGCTTTGCCCTGATCGCATTTGGCTTTGTGACGATTTCGGAGAGCGACCCGTTTCCTGGCTACAATGCCCTTTTCCCCTGCATCGGAACGGCCCTGCTCATCTATGCGGGCCAGGATCACTCGGGGGCGGACAGGTCAGCGCCCATGCCCACGCGAGTGCTTCGGCTCGCGCCGCTGGTCTGGGTCGGCCTCATCTCCTATTCGCTCTACCTTGTTCACTGGCCGATCAACTCGTTCGTCCACTATCTGTCCCTGAAGGCCATCGGCGTGCCGACGATCATCGCGATGACGGTGGCCAGCTTCGCGCTGGCGACATTCTCGTGGAAATATGTCGAGCAGCCTTTTCGCCAAAAGCGGGCGTTCACCGCCCCGCTGCCCATCTTCGCCTTTTCGGGGGCGGCGATCGCCCTGCTCTGCGTCGGTGGTTTGGCCGGCGTACTCGGCAGTGGTTTTCCACAACGTTTCCCGGATTTTTCGACAGAACGCATCCGGGTCGGCGACTGGCGCAACGGCGTCTGTTTCAACGAAGGCGCGACCCGGATCGAAGACTGGACCCTTGCCGACTGCACCCGCACGCGGGGCTTTTCCACCAATGTCCTTTTATGGGGCGATTCCTTCGCTGCCCACTATGTCTCGGGACTTGAGGCCAACGCCCAGAAAATCCAGGCCAATGTCATCCAGTACACCTACGCCGGCTGCCCTCCCGACCTCACCTATTTTTCCTATGCCCGACCTGCCTGCACCCGCTTCAACGAACGGGCCTTGTCGATTATCCACGACGCCAACATCCAGGCGGTGATCCTGAGCGGCCGATGGACCGACTACGAGGTCCGAGGCTTCGATGGCCTGCGGAAGACGATCGACCGGCTTCGCGACATGGGCGTCAAGGTCTATGTCATCGGCCAGTCTCCGGAATTCATCGCCGATGTCCAGAAAATCGCTTTCTTCGCAAGACGGGAGCATGTCGGGAATACGTCCTGGCCGATGGCCATGGACCCGGACATCAACAAGCGGGTGCTGCCGTTCGCCACAGGAGCCAGTTTCATAGACCCGCTGGAATATCTATGCGACGCGGCCGGCTGTTCGTACGCCGATGCCGACACCAGGCAATTTCTCTACTTCGACTATGGTCACTTCTCCTCCACCGGCGCGACGCTGGCCATCTCGAAGTATTGGCCGAGCTTTGCCGCAAGCAACGATATCGCTAAGGCAAAACAGCAACTCACGGCCGCAGGTACGCGGTGATCCGCGGCACGCCCGCGTCGTGCGAGAACGGACCGCTTTGCGATTGCCCGAAGGCTAACCCTCATGGTAACGAGGAGACGCGCGGGTATGATGTAATGGTAGCTTGTCAGCTTCCCAAGCTGAACGCGCGGGTTCGATTCCCGCTACCCGCTCCAGCTGTCATCCCACCTCTCTCAGAATGAAATCGTGCAGCATCTTGGCGGCCGGCGACAGCACGCGGTTCCTGACCGTGATCAGGCTGTAGGGCCTGACCTCAATGTCGAATTCGGTCTGGACGACATCGATGGCGCCGGCCAGCCCGTCGGGATTCTGGATGAACTTCGCCACCTGGACCGAAACCGGCGCAATGGCATCGGACTGCGCGACCATGACCAGCGTCAGGAGCAGCGAACTGGTGTTGAGGATGCGGTCCGGCAAGGCGATGTTGCGGTTGAGGAAATTGCTCTCCATCGCCTGGCGCAAGGGCGAGCCGCCGGACTGGAAGACCCAGTCATAGGCGGCGGTGTCCTCCAGCCGCGCCGCCTTGCCCTTGGTGAGCGGATGGCCCCGGCGCACGATCAGGCAGGCCTTCTCGACGCCGATGACGCGGGACTCGAACAGCCGCGGATTGAGGTCGTCGGGGATGCGCGCGATGATGAAATCATGGCGCGTGGCGATCAGCTCGCGCGCCAGCACGTTGGAGGTTTCGACCTGCATGGTGATCTCGATGCGCGGATGGATGCGGCGGATCTCGCGAATTGCCGGCACCACCAGCTCGATCGCCGGTGCTGTGACCGCCCCCAGGAACACCGAACCACCCTTGCCCGCCTTGAGCTCGGATATCTCGCGGTCGACCTCGCGCATCTCCAGCAGGATCGAGCGCGCGCGCCTTGCCAACGCCTTCCCATAGGGGGTCAACGTGATGCCGCGCGGCAGCCTTTCACACAGCTTGACCTCGAGCACCGCCTCCATCTCGCCGATCATGCGCGAGGCCGCCGGCTGCGAAATGTTCATGACCTGGGCTGCGGCGCTGACGCGGCCATGGTCGTCGAGTGCGACGATCATGCGCATGTGGCGCAGACTGAGACCACTGCGTAGCAGGGTTTCGCCGTCGCCCGGCATTTCTCTGTAGCCGTTTGAAATCGCAACCGAATTTCGTAACGCCGCCATCCCATTCTCCTTGCTTCCGCTCACTGCCGGCCGGTGGTCGCGGCGGCCCGTCTCGGCTCAATAGCACATACCAAACATGATATAGCAATCATCATAGATCGCATTTGACAGTTATGGCAAAGAGCCACACCCTCCGCGCGTTCCGAGACGCGACGGTCGCTGACGAGAAAAATCGTATCGATTGAAAATCAGCGCCTCGGGGCCATGGGAGGATACCGGAGATCGATATGACGGCAGCAGTGCCTTGGCACTTCTGCACGATTGCGCGGCCCGCGACCCCCGGGGTGCCGCGTCCATCAACCAGGGAGAGTTAAAGTGAAGATCATCAAGACACTGGCCGCCGTCGCGGCCCTTGGCATCGCTGCCATGACCTACTCGGCACACGCAGCCGACAAGGGTCTTGTCGGCGTGCTGATGCCGACCAAGACCTCGCAGCGCTGGATCAACGACGGCGACGCCGTCAAGTCCCAGCTCGAGGCTCTCGGCTACACCGTCGACCTGCAATACGCGCAGGACGACATCCCCAACCAGCTCAGCCAGCTGGAAAACGAAATCACCAAAGGCCCGAAGGCGCTGATCATCGCCTCGATCGACGGCACCACCCTGTCGGATGCGCTGCAGAAGGCCGCTGACGCGGGCGTCGTCGTCGTCGCCTATGACCGCCTGATCAAGAAGACCGCCAATGTCGACTACTACACCACCTTCGACAATTTCGGCGTCGGCGTCATCCAGGCGAATTCGCTGGTCAAGGGCCTCAAGGAGCGTTTCCCGAACACCAAGCCGTGGAACGTCGAACTGTTCGGCGGCTCGCCCGACGACAACAACGCCTTCTTCTTCTACAACGGTGCGATCTCCGTCCTGCAGCCGCTGATCGACGACGGCTCGATCAAGATCAAGTCCGGCCAGACCGGCATGGACAAGGTCGGCACGCTGCGCTGGCTCGCTGCCACAGCGCAGGCCCGCATGGACAACCTTCTCTCGGCCAACTACTCGGACGGCAGCCGCGTCGATGGCGTTCTGTCGCCCTATGATGGCCTGTCGCGCGGCATCACCGCCTCGCTGCGCGCCGTCGGCTACGGCACGGACGCTCAGCCCTGGCCGATCGTGACCGGCCAGGATGCCGAGACCGCCTCGGTCAAGCTGATCATCTCGGGCGAGCAGTACTCGACCGTGTTCAAGGACACCCGCGAACTGGCCAAGGCCACCGTCGAACTCGTCGACAAGGTGCTCTCGGGCGGCAAGCCGGACGGCCTCGATGAAAAGACCTACAACAACGACGTCAAGGTCGTCCCCTCGATCCTCTTGACGCCGCATGAAGTCGACAAGTCGAACTACCAGGCACTGGTCGTCGACTCCGGCTACATCAAGGCCGACGAACTGAAGTAACCCCGGTTACAAAGTCAGGGGGCCTGCGCAACGCAGGACCCCTTTTCGTTAACCAGCGAGCCCGGTATTGTTTACCGACCTCGCCGGCAGTGTTTGCCGACCTCTCAAGGAGCGGTAGTCCCATGGCCTCGACGATTTTGGAGATGCGCGACATCACCAAGACGTTCCCCGGCGTGAAGGCGCTGTCGAACGTCAACCTCAGTGTCGAGGAAGGCGAGATCCATGCCGTGGTCGGCGAGAACGGCGCCGGCAAGTCGACGCTGATGAAGGTGCTGTCGGGCGTCTATCCCACGGGCACCTATGACGGCCAGATCATCTTCAACGGCCAGGAATGCCATTTCAAAGGCATCCACGACAGCGAACACAAGGGCATCGTCATCATTCACCAGGAGCTTGCCCTGGTGCCGATGCTGTCGATCGCCGAAAACATTTTCCTCGGCAACGAGCACGCCAGATATGGCGTTATCGACTGGAATGCCAACGAAGCGCGCACCAGCGCCCTGTTGAAGAAAGTGGGCCTCAAGGAGGACCCCAAGACGCTGATCACCAATATCGGCGTCGGCAAGCAGCAATTGGTCGAAATCGCCAAGGCGCTGAGCAAGGAAGTCAAGCTGCTGATCCTCGACGAGCCGACTGCATCGCTCAGCGAAAAGGACAGCCAGGCGCTGCTCGACCTTCTACTCGAATTCAAGCGGCAAGGCATGACCTCGATCCTGATCTCGCACAAACTCAACGAAGTGAACCGGGTCGCCGACAAGGTGACCGTCATCCGCGACGGGCGCACCATCGAGACACTGGCCAAGAAGGACATCTCGGAAGACCGCATCATCACCTCGATGGTCGGCCGTTCGCTCGACGACCGCTATCCGCCGCGCGAGCCGAAGATTGGCGAGGTCGTGTTCGAAGTGAAGAACTGGTCGGTCTATCACCCGCTCCATGCCGACCGGCAAGTGATCAAGGGCATCGACATCAATGTGCGCAAGGGTGAAGTGGTCGGCATTGCCGGACTGATGGGCGCCGGCCGCACCGAATTCGCAATGAGCCTGTTCGGCCGCTCCTATGGCCGCCGCATCACCGGCGAGGTGCTGCTCAAGGGCAAGCCTATCGACGTCTCCTCAGTAAGCAAGGCGGTCGAACACGGCATCGCCTACGTGACCGAGGATCGTAAGACCTACGGTCTCAACCTCATCGACCATATCAAGCACAACATCACGCTGGCCAATCTCGGCGGCGTCTCACGCCATAGCGTGATCGACGACCTGCGCGAACTCTCCGTCGCCAACGACTATCGCAAGAAGACCAATATCCGCGCTTCCAGCGTCTACCAAATGACCGGCAATCTTTCCGGCGGCAACCAGCAGAAGGTGGTGCTGTCGAAATGGCTGTTCGCCGACCCGGAAGTGCTGATTCTCGACGAGCCGACGCGCGGCATCGATGTCGGCGCCAAATACGAAATCTACACGATCATCGCCCGCCTCGCCGCCGAAGGTAAGGCGATCGTGGTCATCTCGTCGGAAATGCCAGAACTGCTCGGCATCACCGACCGCATCTACGTCATGAACGAAGGCCGCATTGTCGGCGAAATGCCCGCGGCGGACGCGAGCCAGGAAAAAATAATGCGCGCCATCGTCCGGGGAGAAGGAAAAGCAGCATGAGCACCGAAAGCGCCCCCGCCCCGCAGAGCAACGTCGCCGAAGACGTGCCGCAGCGTCCACGCATCGCCGTCTCGGCGCTGACGACGAACCTGCGCGAATACGGCCTGATCCTGGCGCTGATCGCCATCATGGTGTTCTTCCAGTTCACCACTTCCGGAACGCTGTTCAAGCCGGTGAACCTGAGCAACCTGGTGCAGCAGAACTCGTTCATCATCGTGATGGCGCTGGGCATGTTGCTGGTGATCGTCTCCGGCCACATCGATCTCAGCGTAGGCTCCGTCGCCGGCTTTATCGGCGCACTGGCGGCGATGATGATGGTCATCTGGCCGCTCGGCCCATTGAGCAATCCGCTGGTGGTGTCGATCATCTGCCTCATCGTGGGTGGCGCGATCGGCGCGGCGCAAGGCTACTGGATCGCCTATCACCGAATACCGAGCTTTATCGTCACGCTGGCCGGCATGCTGATCTTCCGCGGCATCTGCCAGGCGCTGCTGGGCGGCGGGTCCTCGGTGGGGCCGCTTCCCGCCGGCTTCAAGGCGCTCAGCTCCGGCTTCATCCCGGATGTCATCGGGCCCCTGACGCTCATCCCGCCGACAGTGAACGCGGCCGGCAAGACCATCATCGGCAGCGGCCTGACGCTGCACATGACGACGATCGTGCTGGGCCTGATCGCCGTGCTGGCCTACGCCTATTTCGGGCTGAGAACACGCCGCAAACGCGAACGCCATGGCTATGAGGCCGAGCCCTTTCCCCTGTTCGTCATCAAGACGCTGGTCGGTAGCGCGCTGGCGCTGTTCCTGGTCTATCAGTTCGCCAGCTACAGGGGCCTGCCGGTGGTGCTGCTCGTCATGGGCGTGCTGATCTCGCTATTCGTCTTCGTCACGAAGCGCATGACCATCGGCCGCCGCATCTATGCAATGGGCGGCAACGCCAAAGCCGCGCAACTGTCAGGTATCAAGACAGAACGGCTGACGCTGATGGTGTTCGTCAACATGGGCGTGCTGTCGGCACTTGGCGGCCTAATCATCGCGGCGCGGCTGGGACAGGCGGTTCCGGCTGCCGGCCTCGGCAGCGAGCTCGATGTGATCGCGGCCGTCTTCATCGGCGGTGCCTCGGCGATGGGCGGTGTCGGCCAGGTCATCGGCGCGGTGGTCGGCGGCTTCATCATGGGCGTGATGAACAACGGCATGTCGATCATGGGCGTCAATGTTGACTGGCAGCAGGTGGTCAAAGGCCTGGTGCTGCTCGGCGCCGTGATCTTCGACGTCTACAACAAGAACAAGGCCTGACGGGCCAGCGAGGCAACGAGGCAACGAGGCAACGAGGAAGGCATACGGGTCCAGATCGCGATGCTGCCGGCAACCCGCCGGCGTCAAGAAGTCCCTCAGGGACCAAGCTCGCGAGCGCAATCCGGACGAAGAGTTCAACCCGTGGCGCGGCGAGGTCCGTGCCGCGCAGGTTAGGGTTTGCCAAATGGCAACCGGGTCAAGACAAAGAGAGGATTCATCATGCTGATCTCCCAGATTCTCGATGACGCCGAGACCATCCGCGTCGTTGCCCGCAACGGCGGCAAGACCCGGATCATCAACGGCGCCCGCAGCGTCTACTCGCTGGCGATGGAGGCCGCCCGCACCGGCGTCGGCCTTGTCGCGCTGATCGAACGCAAGGGGCTTGGCGAGACGGTCGATCTCGAGGCCGCCTATAAGAAGGGCCGGCTGCTGTCGCCGATCAACCATCCAGACCCGGCGCATCTGCACCTGACCGGCACCGGACTGACGCATCTCGGCTCAGCGGCGACACGCGATTCCATGCACAAGAAGCTCAGTGCCGACGGTGAAGAACAGCTAACCGATTCCATGAAGATGTTCCGCATGGGGTTGGAGGGCGGCAAGCCCGCGAAAGGCCAGATCGGCGTGCAGCCGGAATGGTTCTACAAGGGCAACGGCACGATGGCAGTGGCGCCAGGTGCGGCACTCCTGTCACCGGCTTTCGCCAAGGACGCCGGCGAAGAGCCCGAGGTCGCCGGCATCTACGTCATCGGCGACGACGGCGCGCCGTTCCGCGTCGGCTTCACGCTGTCGAACGAGTTTTCCGACCACGTCACCGAGCGCGTGAACTATCTGTTCCTCGCCCATTCCAAGCTGCGCAACGCTTCGTTCGGGCCGGAGATCCTGATCGGCGATCTGCCGTCCGATATCAGAGGCACCTCGCGCATCGTGCGCGACAACGATGTGCTGTGGGAAAAGCCGTTCCTGTCCGGCGAAGCGAACATGTCGCACACCATCGCCAATCTCGAACATCACCACTTCAAATATGCGGCTTTCCGCCAGCCGGGCGACGTGCATGTGCACATGTTCGGCACGGCAACGCTGTCCTTCGCCGACGGCATCAGTACTGAAGCCGGCGACGTGTTCGAGATCGAGGCCAAGGATTTCGGCCTGCCGCTGCGCAATCCACTCGAGATCGAACAGCCGGTGCAGGTGGCGGTGAAGGCGCTGTGAGGCGTCGATGACAGCGTGATCTCCCCCCTCGTGGGGGAGATGGCCGGCAGGCCAGAGGGGGGCGCTGTCCCGCCAATGTCTCCATCCTACTTGGTTTTTCTTTCGAACCAGTCTGCTGATGCAGAGAGGCTGGCGATCCTTCGCGCCCCCCTCTGCCCTGCCGGGCATCTCCCCCACGAGGGGGGAGATTGGCGGCTTCAACGCCTCAATAGATATCGAAGTCGAAATACTTGGCCTGGATCTTCTTGTAGGTGCCGTCGGCAACAATCGCGTCGATGGCCGCATTGAGTTTGTCGCGTAGTGCCGTGTCTTCCAGGCGGACGGCAATGCCGGCTTGTGTCTCCGTGCCCTTGACGTCGCCAACCAGCTTGCAGCAGCCGTCGCTTGCCTTCTTCAGCCAGTCCATCAGCACGAACTTGTCCGAGATCACAGCGTCAAGCCGGCCGTTCGTCAGGTCGGTGATCGCTTCTTCCTGGGTCGGGTAGAGTTTTGCCTCGGCGCCCGCCTTGCCATATTCATTCTGGGCATAGTCGGCCTGCGTGGTCGAGGCCTGCGCGCCGACCGTCTTGCCGGCAAGCGCTGCCGGTTCGGTCGAGGCGAGATCGCTGTCCTTCGGCGCCACCAAAGCGAGCGGTGTCGTATAGTATTTGTTGGTGAAGGAGACCTGCTTCTTGCGCTCCTCGGTGATGCTCATCGAAGCGATGATGGCGTCGAACTTCTTCGCCTGCAGGGCGGGAATGATGCCGTCCCAATCCTGGGTGACGATTTCGCACTCGACCTTCATCTGCGCGCACAGCGCATTGGCGATGTCGATATCGAAGCCTTCGACCTTGCCGTCCGAAGTGATGGTGTTGAACGGCGGATAGGCGCCCTCGGTGCCGATCTTGATTTTCTCGGCTGCCTGCACCGATAGAGAGCCGGCCGCCAACACCAGCATGGCAGCGCCTGCTGCCGATATGATCCATTTCGAAATCTGCATTTTCTTGGTTCCCCTTGAACGCCGCCAGCTTGACGACCAGCAAGGCAGCCAAGCATGGCGAGCCAGTGCAGGCAAGTATTTTGCCTGGGGGTGATGGGTTCAGCGTGCGGGGCGGAAATGCTTGGACAGCTTCAGGCCCTGCGCCTGGTAGTTGGAGCCGAGATCGGTGCCATAGAGTGCCTGCGGCCGCTTCAGCATGTGCTCGTAGACCAGCCGGCCGACGATCTGGCCATGGTCGAGGATGAACGGCACCTCGTGGCTGCGCACTTCCAATACCGCCCGGCTGCCTGTGCCGCCGGACGCCGAATGGCCGAAGCCCGGATCGAAGAAGCCGGCATAGTGGACCCGGAACTCGCCGACCAGCGGATCGAAAGGCGTCATCTCGGCGGCGTAGAGCGGCGGCACATGCACCGCTTCCTGGCTGACGAGGATGTAGAATTCATCAGGGTCGAGCACCAACTCGCCGGCGCCGCTCTTGTGGATCGGCTCCCAGAAGTCGACGACCTCCTGTGCGGCGCGCTTGTCGACGTCGACGAGACCGGTGTGATGCTTGCCGCGATAGCCGACAAGCCCGTTTTGATCGCCGTTGAGGTCGATCGACAGCGCGATGCCGCCGCCGGAAATGTTGGGCGGCTCGGTGGCAACCAAGATCTGCGCGCGATGCAACTGGTGCAGTTCGGCCTCCGACAACAGCGCATTGCCGGTACGGAAGCGTATCTGCGACAGGCGCGAACCGGTGCGCGCGACGATCGGGAAGGTGCGCGGGCTGACTTCCAGATAGAGCGGCCCGTGATAGCCGGCGGCGATCTTGTCGAACTCGTGGCCGCGATCGGTCATGACGCGGGTGAAGATGTCGAGCCGCCCGGTCGAACTCTTGGGATTGGCCGAAGCCGAAATGTCCGCCGGCAATGCCAGGCTTTCGAGCAAGGGCACGATATAGACGCAGCCGGTCTCCAGCACCGCGCCCTCGGCCAGGTCGATCTCGTGCAGCTGCAGCCGGTCGAGCTTTTCCGAAACCTTGTGGTTGGGACCCGGCAGGAAGGAGGCACGCACACGCCAGGCCTTGTCGCCGAGCCTGAGATCAAGGCTGGCCGGCTGGATCTGGTCGGCATCGAGCGCACGCGCCGACTTCAGCGCGCCGGACTGGAACAGCGCCGAGATGTCCTGATCGGGAAGAATGCCTGTCTGCCGCAAGGCTCTGCTCCTAGAGGGCAGGCTTTTTCGGAACCTGCTTGGTACAAACCTCTTAATGAAGCCGGCAATTGACGCAAGCGTGGCACGGGTCTAAAGGGTCATTATCCCGTGGTGATTTGGCCGGTCGGCTTGCAGCCACGTTAAACAAGTCGCTAAAGGACCGTCGGGCCGCAAGGCCGTATGGACCGGTTGCGACTTTCGCGGCCGGTTTTTTTGTGTCTGGAAGAAGAGCGATGAGCACCAACAAGCGCAACTGGAAGCCTCAGACGGCACTCGTGCACAGCGGAACGCTGCGTTCCGGTTTCGGCGAAACGTCGGAAGCGATTTACCTCACCCAGGGCTACGTCTACGAAACGGCGCAGGCCGCCGAAGCCCGTTTCAAGGGTGAGGAGCCGGGCTTCATCTATTCGCGCTACGCCAATCCGACCGTCGACATGTTCGAAAAGCGCATGTGCGCGCTGGAAGGTGCGGAGGACGCCCGCGCCACCGCCTCCGGTATGGCTGCGGTGACGGCAGCGCTTCTGTGCAGCGCCAAGGCCGGTGACCATATCGTGGCGGCGCGCGCGCTGTTCGGCTCCTGCCGCTGGGTGGTCGAGACGCTGGCGCCGAAATACGGCATCGAGGCAACACTGGTCGACGGCACCGACATCGCCAACTGGGAAAAGGCGGTCAAGCCGAACACCAAGCTGTTCTTCTTGGAAAGCCCGACCAACCCGACGCTGGAAGTCGTCGACATCGCCGCGGTTGCCTCGCTTGCCAATTCGATCGGTGCCAGGCTGATCGTCGACAATGTCTTCGCCACGCCCTTGCAGCAAAAGCCGCTGCAGCTTGGCGCCCACATCGTCGTCTATTCGGCGACCAAGCACATTGACGGCCAGGGGCGCTGTCTCGGCGGCGTCATCTTGTCGGACAAGAAGTGGATCGACGAGAACCTGCACGACTATTTTCGCCACACCGGGCCTAGCCTGTCGCCTTTCAACGCCTGGACGCTGCTGAAGGGCTTGGAGACGCTGCCGCTGCGCGTACGCCAGCAGACGGAAAGCGCAGGCCGGATCGCGGATTTCCTGGCCGAGCGGCCGGAAATCGCCCGCGTCATCTATCCCGGCCGGGCCGACCACCCGCAGGCCGATGTCGTCAAGAAGCAGATGTCGGGCGGCTCGACTCTGATCTGCCTGGACGTCAAGGGCGGCAAGCAGGCGGCCTTCGCCCTGCAGAACGCGCTCGACATCGTGCTGATCTCCAACAATCTCGGTGACGCCAAGAGCCTGATCACCCATCCGGCGACGACGACGCACAAGAATTTGAGCGACGAAGCGCGTGCTGAACTCGGCATCGGGCCGGGCACGCTCAGGCTGTCGGTCGGCCTGGAAGACACCGACGATCTGCTGGAGGATATCGCGCAAGCGCTGAAGGCCAAATAGGAGGCCTTTGGCTTTCAGGCGCCGGATGGCGTCTCTTCCAGCTCGGCCGCCTTGGTGCCGATCGTCATCGCATTGCCGCGCCACTCGACGGCACCGCCGAGCCAGCCGCGCGCCCACATCGCCGGCAGAATCAGGTCGCGCATTGCCATCGCCGCGACCATGCGTGGCGACAGGTACCAGCCCTTTGAGCGGGCCAGAATGCACTCGGGAAGGTAGAAGGCTGCCAGCACGGCAATGGCGGTTGCCCAGAGGCTGAAGCCGGCGCTTGCCGTCGCAATCAGCGCCAGCACCAGCGGCACCACCGCGCCAGTCAGGATTTCAGGCGCGAAGAACAGCGGGAAGGTGACGCGGCGCAGGCGAGCCCAACGGGCCTGGCGCGACCAGATCTCGCCAAATGTGCGCAGACCGAGCGGCTGCTCGAAGGGCGCGGCGACGAGATTGACGCGCAGGCCGAGGCCATTGACCAGCTTGGTCGCGGCGGCGTCCTCGGCGATCTCGGCGGCCAGCGCGCGGATGCCGCCATTGGCATCGAGCATCGGCTTGTTCCAGAGCATGCTCTTGCCTTGGGCAAAGCCAAGGCCAAGCGCCTCGCCCGAATATTGCCAGCGTGCCTGCAGCGTGTTGAGGAAAGCGCATTCGACTTCAGCCCAGAAGCCGGCCGGCCGCGAACCGATCGGCGTCGAGCAGACAAGGCCGGTGTCCGGCCGCCATGCAGCCATCAGGTGCTGGACGTAGTCTCTCGGCATCAACACGTTGGAATCGGCCAGGATCACCCAATCGTGCCGCACCGCTTCCCAGCCCTTGACGCAATTGTTGAGTTTCGGATTGGCGCTGACGCGGTCGTTGCCGATCAACAGCCGGGCCGGCACCTTGGGAAACAGGACAATCGCCCTGTTTATCAGTTTGACCACCGGATCGTCGGCATGGGCGACGCAGAAGACCAGCTCGTAGCGCGGCCAGTCGAGCGAAAAGGCGCGCTCCAGCGTCTCGTGCGTGAAGGGTTCCACGCCACGCGACGGCACGACGATCGACACCGGCCGCGGCTTGCCGACGGGCGGCGCTATGATGCGGCGCCGTTTCAGACGCGACGCGGCAAGCACGATGCTGGCGAGATTTGAGAGGATGAGAGCAGTTGAAAGCGCGGCGGCTATGAGAGTGAGTTCCATCGAGATCCGGTAGCTCCAGGAAAGCCGCCCACCAGAACAATCTAGGGGCATGACGACAGATCTCAACAGTTCGACAGAGCGCCCGAGTCGCGCGGCATTGATCGGCACACACCATCATTGACCATTGTCACGTGTCACTTAAATGACATTCTTGGCCGGCACCTGCACGTCAGACCGCGATGATAGGATGCGTACCGTTGACCGGCCACCACGAAGCGCCGAAAGTTACAGGATTGTTTTGGAGCCGCTTATGTACAGCGCCGTCACGCGCAACATCGAAGTGCAGGTCAGGCCGTTCTATCTGGAGGACCGCTCGGATCCGTCCGAGAACCGCTATGTCTGGGGCTATCAGATAACGATCGACAATCAGTCGGACGACTTCGTGCAGCTGTTGTCGCGCTATTGGCACATCACCGACGGCACCGGCCGGGTCGAAGAGGTACGCGGCCCAGGCGTCGTCGGCGACCAGCCCGAACTCAATCCCGGCGACAGCTACCAATACACGTCCGGTTGCCCGCTCTCGACACCGTCCGGCATCATGGTCGGGCACTACACGATGCGCAACGAGCGGGGCGAGACGTTCGACATCGCCATCCCCGCCTTTTCACTCGACCTGCCGGGGACGCGGCGGACGGTGAACTAATTTGCCTCGCCGGCCGCGAGGCAGCTGGCGAGGCGTGTTTTTCTCTACTGAGCCGCAAATTCCGCCGGGTCGAAGTCGTATTGCTTCGAGCAGAATTCGCAGGCGACGTGGATGCCGCCATCTTCGGTGCTGTCCTTGATCTCCTGCGCGGAGAAACCCTCGAGGATGCCGCGGATCTTGTCCCGGGAGCACGAGCACCGGTCGGCGACCGGAACGCCGCCAAAGACGCGCACGCCATGCTCGTGGAACAGCCTGTAGAGCAGCCGCTCGGCGCCGATCGTCGGGTCGATCAGTTCGGTCGGCTCGATGGTGCCGAGCAGCGCCAGCAACTCCTGCCAGGAATTGTCGGCCGGATCGTGGATCTCCTCGCGCGGATCGCCATCGCCGCCCGGCAGGTCCGGCACGCGCATGCGCTCTGGCGATTGCGGCAGGAACTGCGCCAGGATGCCACCGGCGCGCCACTGCTCGCGGGCGCCGCCAGGGCCGGGCGTCAGCAGCTTGGCCACCGAAAGCCTGAGATCGGTCGGAATCTGCTCCGACTGACGGAAATAGGTGCGTGCTGCATCTTCCAGCGTCTCGCCATCGAGCTGGACGATACCCTGATAGCGCTGCGTGTGAGCGCCCTGATCGATGGTCAGCGCCAGCACGCCGGTGCCGAGCAGGGTCTGCTGGGACGTTTCGCCCGCCGCGACCAGCGCTTCCAGCCGGTCGGCATCGAAACGCGCATAGGCGCGCAGCGCCGAGGGCGTGGAAAAATCCGCGACCAGCATGTCGACAGGCCCATCGGTGCGGGTCTGCAGGATGAACTTGCCCTCGAACTTGAGCGAGGTGCCAAGCAGCACCGTCAGCACACAGGCTTCCGCCAGCAGGCGGGCGACCGGCTCGGGATAGTCGTGGCGGCTAAGGATAGCGTCGAGCATTGGCCCGAGCTGGACGGTGCGGCCGCGCACGTCGAGCGGGCCGACCTCGAAGGGCACGACGTGATCGTCGCCGGCGTAGCCGAATTCGCCGAGTTTGGGGTGATGTTCAGTCACTTGATAGGTTTCCAACATAACAAAGCTCCAGGGCGCGGCCATGCCGCCCTGTCGGGAGCATGCGTCGAAACGCGCTTGATTTGCGTGATGTGGCGCAAATAGGCATCACACCCCGGCAGATCAAGCTCCCAGGGCTCAAGCGCCGAGACACCAGGCGAGCACGGCCTTCTGGGCGTGGAGCCGGTTCTCGGCCTCGTCGAAGACCACCGAATGCGGCCCGTCGATGACCTCGTCGGTCACTTCCTCGCCGCGATGCGCCGGCAGGCAGTGCATGAACAGCGCGTCCGGCTTGGCCTTGGCCATCAGCTTGGCATTGACCTGGTAGGGCGAGAATACGTTGTGGCCGCGGGCGCGATGCTCCTGGCCCATCGACACCCAGCAATCGGTGACGATGCAGTCGGCCTGATCGACGGCTTCCTCGGGCGAGCGGGTGAAGTGCAGCTTGCCGCCATGCGCCTGCGACCAGTCGATATGCTTCTGCGCCGGCTCGCTGCCCTCGGGCACGGCGACGTTGAGGTTGAAGCGGAACTGGGCCGAGGCTTCGAGCAAGGAATGCAGCACATTGTTGCCGTCGCCGGTCCACGCGATGGTCTTGCCGGCGACCGGACCGCGATGCTCTTCGAAGGTCATGATATCAGCCATCAGCTGGCAGGGATGGGTGTCGTCGGTCAGTCCGTTGATCACCGGAACGGTAGCGTTCTCGGTCAGCTCCAGCAGCCGCTCATGCGAGGTGGTACGGATCATGATCGCATCGACATAGCGCGACAGCACCTTGGCGGTGTCGGCGATGGTCTCGGAACGGCCGAGCTGCATCTCGGTGCCGGTCAGCATGATGGTCTCGCCGCCAAGCTGACGCATGCCGACGTCGAAGGAGACGCGCGTGCGCGTCGACGGCTTGTCGAAGATCATCGCCAGCACCTTGCCTTCGAGCGGCTTGGTCCGCTCGCCGGCCTTGAGGCGTGCCTTTCGCACCACTGCATCGTCCAGCATGAAGCGCAGATCGCCTTCGGAGACGGCGGAAAGATCGGTGAAATGGCGAACTGACATCAGCAATGGTTCCGGGATTACTTCGCGGCGGCGGCGGCGCTCGCCTCCGCCAGGCCCTTGGCGCCGGCGCGGATGCGGTTGAGCGCGTCGTGGATCTCGGCGTCGGTGACGGTGAGCGGCGGCAACAGGCGAATGACGTTGTCGCCGGCCGGAACCGTAAGCAGGTGCTGGTCGCGCAATGCCATGTTCACCTTGGTGTTGGGCATGGCGCATTTGAGGCCGAGCATCAGCCCGGTGCCCCTGATGTCCTCGATGACCTCGGGAAACTCGTCGGCGACCGACGCAAGCCCCTGCTTCATCAGCAGCGCCTTGCGCTGGACGTCTTCGAGGAAGCCGTCTTCCAGCACCACATCGAGCACGGCGTTGCCGACCGCCATGGCCAGCGGGTTGCCGCCGAACGTGGTGCCATGCACGCCTGCGGTCATGCCGACGGCCGCTTCGTCCGTGGCAAGGCAGGCGCCCATCGGGAAACCGCCGCCAATGCCCTTGGCGATCGCCATGATGTCTGGCGTAACCCCTGACCATTCATGCGCGAACAGCTTGCCGGTGCGGCCGATGCCGCACTGGACCTCGTCGAAGATCAGCAGCAGGCCGTGCTGTTCGCACAATTGCCTGAGCCGCTTCAGCGATTGCGTCGGCACCGGACGGATACCGCCCTCGCCCTGCACCGGCTCGATCAGGATGGCGGCCGTCTCCGGCGTGATCGCCTTTTCGGCGGCGTCGATGTCGTCGAAACCGACCTGATCGAAACCTTCGACCTTGGGGCCGAAGCCTTCGAGATATTTGTACTGGCCGCCGGCCGCGATGGTCGCCAGCGTGCGGCCATGGAAGGCGCCTTCGAAGGTGATGACGCGGAAGCGCTCGGCGTGGCCGTTGACGAACTGATAGCGCCGCGCCGTCTTGATTGCGCATTCCAGCGCCTCGGCGCCGGAATTGGTGAAGAACACCTTGTCGGCGAAAGTGGCGTCGACCAGCCGTTCGCCGAGCCGGCTCTGCCCCGGAATCTCATAGAGATTGGAGACATGCCAGAGCTTGGCGGCCTGTTCGGTGAGTGCTGCCACCAGGTGCGGATGGCTGTGGCCCAGCGAATTGACGGCGATGCCGCCGGCGAAATCGAGATATCGCTCGCCCTTGTCGGTAATCAGCCAGGTGCCTTCCCCGTGGTCGAAGGCCAGGGGTGCGCGAGCAAAGGTCTCGTAAAGCGCCGAACCGCTCATTATATGCGTCTCCGGTACCGGAAAATCAAAAAAGCCGCCAAAGCGGCGGCCTGTGCGGCTTATCGTGTTTTTCGGCCATGAAGTCAACGAAAACGTCGCGTAGTGCCGCGCGGCAAGCCCTCTGACGAGACGCCGGCTCATAAGCGACCGGGCAAGTTGGGGAAAACCGAAAAAACCGATTCGTGTTGCACTTGGGACTCTTGTCACCGAGTCAGCGCATAGAGTAGTTGTAGACGAGAAATAACTAGATTTCGTGCGGCGGACCTAATCACCAGATATATGTGGTGTCTGCCCCGGCAAATAGTGCCGGGTCGGGAGTGGATTCCGATTGCCGCACGCTTAGCAGGAGCGCGGTCTCATGAACTGGACTGACGAGCGGGTAGAACTCTTGAGGAAACTGTGGTCGGAGGGTCTGAGCGCAAGCCAGATTGCTGCGCAGCTTGGGGGGGTCAGCCGCAATGCGGTCATCGGCAAGGTGCATCGGCTGAAACTGTCGGGCCGCGGACGCTCGACCGCCGCGCCGGCACGCCAGAAGAAGGCGGCGCAAGGATCGACCGTTCAGAAATCGGTATCGCGCGCCGCAACCGCGACACGCCACGTCACGACGTCGATCGGCGCGACTGCGTTGCAGACGCAGTTCGACGCCGAACCGGTGGCACGCCACTACATCCGCCCGGTCGAGAATGTCGTGTTGCCGATCTCGCGACACCTGCAGCTCGTCGAGCTGACCGAGCGGACCTGCAAATGGCCGAACGGCGATCCGCTTTCGGAGGACTTCCATTTCTGCGGCAACGAGGCCGCCGAAACCGGCCCCTACTGCAAGTACCACGCCCGCGTGGCGTTCCAGCCGGCATCGGAGCGGCGGCGGAGCCGGTAGTTAGGGATTAGGCAGTAGGGAATAGGCAGTAGGGCAATATGCTCTGAACTTCTTACCCTACTGCCTACTGCCTACTGCCTACTGCCTACTGCCTACTGCCTACTGCCTACTGCCTACTGCCTACTGCCTACTGCCTACTGCC
>NZ_JAMYSA010000031.1:0-65764 GCF_040321735.1 Mesorhizobium sp. M0293 | reverse complement strand
GAACGGGTTTTTGAAGTAGTCCAGCGCCTAGCTCATAGTGACACCGGTGCAAGGCACCTCCCTCTGGAAGCTGCTGATCTCCCCCGCCAGGGGGGAGATCGGATGTCGCGTCGGTTTTCGCCAATCGCTCTTCAAGAGGGGCAGTCATGAACCCGCGCTTCGACAAGCTCGGCGTGGTCATTGCCGCGATATCAGCCTACGCGGCTTTTGCCGCGCCCTTTGCCACGTTCCGCGCCAACCGCATCGTCCCCGGCCAGGCGCGCTCGATTCTCGAGGCACTGCCGCCGACGACCGGGGCGCTGCTGCTTGCCATCATCGTCGCCTCGGCACTTGTCGCGCTGTTCAAGACACCGCTTGTGCTGCGCCTTGCCGCCAGCGTGGTGGCGCTTGCCGCGCTCGCTCTGCTGATCGGCGTCGCCGGTACTTTTCTCACCCCGGCGGGCAATACCTTTGCGAGAATTTCGCCGGCCTCCGGTTTCTGGATCCTCATCTTTGCTTTCACGCTTTTGCTCGCCGATGTGCTGACACGGCTGAACCTGTCGCCATTGGCACGGGTTGGCGTGCTCGCGGTCGCGGCTTTGGCGATCGGGCTGCTGTTGATTTCGGGAAGCTGGGACAATCTGTCGATCCTCAAGGAATACGCCAACCGTGCCGACAGTTTCTGGGCCGAAGGCTCCAAGCACGTGACGCTGGCGCTCGGTTCGCTGGCTGCCGCGGCGGTCGTCGGCCTGCCGCTCGGCATTCTCTGCCATCGCGTCGAAAAGCTGCGCGACGGCGTACTCAATGTGCTCAACATCATCCAGACCATTCCCTCGATCGCGCTGTTCGGCCTGCTGATCGCGCCGCTCGGCTGGGTTGCCACGCATGTGCCGGGAGCTGCCGCGCTCGGCATTCGCGGCATCGGCACGGCGCCCGCGTTCGTCGCGCTGTTCCTCTATTCGTTGCTGCCGGTTGTGGCCAACACCGTGGTCGGTCTCGCTGGCGTGCCGCGGGCCGCCAACGACGCGGCGCGCGGCATGGGCATGACCGACCGACAGCGCCTGTTCGGCGTCGAGTTTCCGCTGGCCTTTCCTGTCATCCTCACCGGCATCCGCATCGTTCTGGTGCAGAACATCGGCCTCGCCACCATTGCCGCGCTTATCGGCGGCGGTGGTTTTGGCGTGTTCGTCTTCCAGGGCGTCGGCCAGACGGCGATGGACCTTGTGTTGCTCGGCGCCGTGCCGACGGTCGCTCTCGCCTTCGCCGCCGCCATCATCCTCGACGCGGTGATCGAAATGACTGCCACCAAGCGCAGGGTTGAAACGGCATGATCGAGATCGAAGGCATTACCAAGCGCTATGACACGACAACGGTGGTCGATGACGTTTCGATGGTCATCGAGCCACGCACCATCGCCGTCATCGTCGGCACCTCCGGTTCCGGCAAGACGACGCTGCTGCGCATGATCAACCGGCTGGTCGAACCGACGTCGGGCATCATCAAGCTCGACGGCGCCGACAATCGTTCGCTGCCTGGCTACGAACTGCGCCGCAGCATCGGCTACGCCATCCAGGGCCACGGCCTGTTTCCGCATCGCACGGTGGCGCAGAATATCGCCACCGTGCCGGTGCTGCTCGGCTGGGACAAGGCCCGCATCAAGGCCCGCGTCGACGAACTGATGACACTCTATCAGCTCGATCCCGAATCCTTCGGGCCGCGCTACCCGCACGAACTGTCCGGCGGCCAGCAACAGCGCGTCGGCGTTGCCCGCGCGCTAGCCGCCGAGCCCAACGTGCTGTTAATGGACGAGCCGTTCGGCGCGCTCGACCCGATCATCCGCACCAAGGCGCAGGAGGATCTGCTGGCGATCCAGAAGCGCTTCGGCACCACCATCATCCTCGTCACCCACGACATGGAAGAGGCCGTGCACATGGGCGACAAGATCGCGGTCATGGATGCCGGCAAGCTTGTGCAATACGCCAAGCCCGCCGAGATCCTGGCGAGGCCGGCAAGCGCCTTTGTCGAGACCCTGGTCGGCGCCAGCGAGCGGCCGTTCCGGCTGCTGTCCCTCGGCCGCGTGCGCGATGCCGTTGAGAAGGGCACCGCCGAAGGCGAAGCGATCCCCAGCGACGCCAGCCAGCGCGATGCGCTGGCTGAATTGTTGTGGTCGGGCCGGCCGGCGCTGCCGGTCACAGGCGCCGACGGCAAGCCGCTTGGCCGCGTCACGGTCGACGGTCTGGTGAAACGCGCGGCGAGGCCGGCATGAAGGCCTGGCTTCCATCGCTGCTCAGGCTTGCCTTGGTAGTGCTGCTCGTTGCCTTCGTCACCAATCCCGGCTGGTTCGAGCCGCTGCTGAAGCCGCTGACAGAGAACAATGCGCCGGTGATCTACAACCAGGGCAGCCTGCTGACGCTGACATTGCTGCATTTGCGCACTGTCCTGATCGCCACCGTGGCCGCGACCATCGTCGCTGTGGCGCTTGCCATTCTGGTCACAAGGCCGGCCGGCGCCGAATTCCTGCCGTTGTCGCGCAGCCTGGTCAACATCGGCCAGACCTTTCCACCGGTGGCGGTGCTGGCACTCGCCGTGCCGGCGGTCGGCTTCGGTGAGAAGCCGACGCTGATCGCCCTGTTTCTCTACGGCCTGCTGCCGATTTTCGAGAATGCGCTGACCGGCCTGACGACGCTGCCGGCCAATGTGGTCGAGGCGGCGCGCGGTGCCGGCATGACCGGTTGGCAAAGGCTCACCAAGGTCGAACTGCCGCTCAGCGCTCCGATCATTCTCGGCGGCATCAGGCTGTCGGTGGTGATCAGCCTTGCCACCGCCACCATCGGCTCGACGGTGGCCGCCAGGACGCTCGGCGAAGTGATCATCGCCGGGCTGTTGTCCAATAACCTCGCCTTCATCCTGCAGGGCGGCCTGATCGTGGCGGCCCTTGCCGTGCTGATCTATGACGGCCTGTCGGCGATCGAGCGCTACACGGCACGACGCATGGGCCGGGAGGCAGAGTAGCCGCGTCCCGCGTCAGGGCCAATTTCAATCGATCTAATAGGAGGGTGCTGACGGCAGGTCATCGCTTGGCCCAAACCATTTGGGCGAAAGCCGGGCAAAAACCGAACAATATCTTGACGTTCGCAGCCCTGTTTCGCATACACCGCTGCGAAGAGGCGGATTCCGTGCACGGAATCCGGTCTTTGTCTCAACGGCCCAGGGAGGGGTTCTTTTGGGCCATCAATCGAGGAAAATCCGGCAATGACAATTATTTCCGCCGTCATCGCCTGCGGCCTGCTTTCAATCCTTTACGCCATCTGGGCGACACGTTCGGTCCTTGCGGCCGATCAGGGCAATGCACGCATGCAGGAAATCTCCGCGGCCATCCGCGAGGGCGCACAAGCCTATCTGGCGCGTCAGTACACCACCATCGCCATCGTTGGCGTCGTCGTCCTCGTGCTCGCCTGGTGGTTGCTGTCCATCACCGCCGCGGTCGGCTTCCTGATCGGTGCCGTGCTTTCGGGTGCCGCCGGCTTCATCGGCATGCATGTCTCCGTTCGCGCCAACGTTCGCACGGCGCAGGCCGCATCAAACAGCCTCGCCGCCGGCCTCGACATCGCGTTCAAGTCGGGCGCTATCACCGGCATGCTGGTTGCTGGCCTGGCCTTGCTCGGCGTGTCGATCTACTACCTTGTCCTCACCCAATTCTTGGGCCTTCAGCCCAATGACCGCATCGTCATCGACTCGCTGGTCTCGCTCGGCTTTGGCGCATCGCTGATCTCGATCTTCGCCCGTCTCGGCGGTGGCATCTTCACCAAGGGCGCCGATGTCGGCGGCGATCTCGTCGGCAAGGTCGAAGCCGGTATTCCGGAAGATGATCCGCGCAACCCGGCCACCATCGCCGACAATGTCGGCGACAATGTCGGCGACTGCGCCGGCATGGCCGCCGACCTGTTCGAAACCTATGCGGTGACGGTCGTCGCCACCATGGTTCTCGCCGCCATCTTCTTCGGCGGCACCGCCGTTCTCGGTGCGGCGATGCTCTATCCGCTCGCCATCTGCGGCGCCTGCATCCTGACCTCGATCGTCGGCACCTTCTTCGTCAAGCTCGGCTCGAACGGCTCGATCATGGGCGCGCTCTACAAGGGCCTGATCGTCACCGGCCTGTTGTCCATCGTTGGCCTCGGCGTCGCGACTTCGGTCACGTTGGGCTGGGGTGAGGTCGGCACGGTCGCCGGCATGGTCATCACCGGCAAGAACCTGTTCATCTGCGGCCTGATCGGCCTCGTGGTGACCGGTCTCATCGTCGTGATCACCGAGTATTACACCGGCACCAACAAGCGCCCGGTGAACTCCATCGCCCAGGCGTCGGTCACTGGTCACGGCACCAACGTCATCCAGGGCCTTGCGGTCTCGCTGGAATCGACGGCACTTCCGGCGATCGTCATCGTCGGCGGCATCATCTCGACCTATCAGCTCGCCGGCCTCTTCGGCACGGCGATCGCCGTCACGACGATGCTCGGCCTTGCCGGCATGATCGTTGCGCTCGACGCCTTCGGCCCGGTCACCGACAATGCCGGCGGCATTGCCGAAATGGCCGGCCTGCCCAAGGAAGTGCGCCACTCCACCGACGCGCTCGACGCGGTCGGCAACACCACCAAGGCGGTGACCAAGGGCTACGCCATCGGTTCGGCCGGCCTCGGCGCACTGGTGTTGTTTGCCGCCTACTCTAACGACCTGAAGTTCTTTGCCGCCAATGGCGACAAATATCCCTACTTCCAAGGCATGGGTGAGATCTCCTTCGATCTCTCCAACCCCTACGTCGTCGCCGGCCTGATCTTCGGCGGCCTGATCCCCTATCTCTTCGGCGGCATCGCCATGACGGCCGTCGGCCGTGCGGCGGGCGCCATCGTCGAGGAGGTGCGCAAGCAGTTCCGCGAGGATCCGGGCATCATGGCCGGCACCTCCAAGCCGAACTACGCCCGCGCGGTCGACCTTCTGACCAAGGCGGCAATCCGCGAGATGATCATCCCGTCGCTGCTGCCGGTGCTGGCGCCGCTCGTCGTCTATTTCGGCGTGCTGTTGATCTCGGGCTCGAAGGCGTCCGCCTTTGCGGCGCTGGGCGCTTCGCTGCTCGGCGTCATCGTCAACGGCCTGTTCGTCGCCATCTCGATGACCTCGGGCGGTGGCGCCTGGGACAACGCCAAGAAGTCCTTCGAAGACGGCTTTGTCGACAAGGACGGCGTCAAGCACCGCAAGGGTTCCGAAGCGCACAAGGCCTCGGTGACCGGCGACACGGTCGGCGATCCCTACAAGGACACCGCTGGTCCGGCCGTCAACCCGGCGATCAAGATCACCAACATCGTGGCTCTCCTGCTGCTGGCCGTGCTCGCGCACGGCTGATCGGGGAGCATTGCTCGAAACAAAACCCGCGGGAGCGATCCCGCGGGTTTTTTGTTGAACGATAGCGACGTCGATCCTTGAGCGCTTCTCTCTTGCCGGCCCTAGCCACGTTTGCGGTAGCGCAAGCGTCCAAGCCTGGCCAGCGTTTCGGCTGTCGGCCACCCCAATGACTGGCAAGCGCACCATGGCATCGCCTTGGGCGTGGCCACAACAAAAACCCGCAGGATCGCTCCCGCGGGTTTTTGGTCGCCTGAGATGGTGCTGCCCTCCTCGAGGGGAAGGCGGTCTGAGATCAGGGAGTGCCGCCGCCGGGAATGCCGGGGGCCAGCTTGCTGGCGCCGTTGATGATCTGGCTGAGGAAGTTCTGGTCCTTGCCGCCGGTCGGTGTGGTGCGCGAGACGAAGTCGAACATCTTGCCGTCCTTCAAGCCGTAATTGGCGATCTGGGTGACGCGACCGTCGGCACCGAAATAGACCGCCAGCACCTTCTGGTCGATGAGCCTCGGCTTGTCGAAGGCGACGTAGCGTTTGCGCGTCTGCGAAATGTAGTAGAACGCCTCATTGTCGAAGGTCGCCGTCGTCGATGGCGTGCCGAGCGCCAGCAGCACCTGCTCGCGGCTGGAGCCGACAGGCACCGAATCGATTGCCTGCTGGTCGATGACATACCCCTGCGTCAGCGTCTCGCTCGGGCTGAGGTCACCGATCATCTTGTTGGTGTGGCAGGCGGATAGCGCCGAAATGATAACCAGCAGCGAGATCGCGCTGGCGGGCCTGGAAGAGAAGGTCGACTTGAAATTCAGCGCGCGCAACAACAACTCCATTAGCTGGCCGCAACTTGCGCTGGGCCGCGAAACCGGTAAACCAGCTTGCTTGCCGATGCAACAAGGCCACTTCAACAAACGGTCCCCAGGAGACCATCCCCAATGTTCCAGCGCATTTTTGGCCGCGAACGCCACGCCAACCGCGCTATCACCGAGGCGCTTTACGCACAAATCGTGGCGGCGGCGCGGCAGACGGTGTTTTATTCCCATTGGAATGTGCCGGACACGCCGCTTGGCCGTTTCGAGATGCTGTCGCTGCACATGTTCCTGTTCCAGCACCGGTTGCGTGGTGAGGACGGTGTGGCGCGAGAGGTTGCTCAGGTGCTGATCGACGAATTCTTCCTCGACGTCGACCATTCGCTGCGGGAATTGGGCGTTGGCGATGTCGGCGTACCCAAACGCATGAAGAAGCTGGCAAAGATGTTTTATGGCCGAACCGCCGCCTATGACGATGCCCTGGAAAGAAATGACCGCGACGGGCTCACCGCGGCCCTTGCCCGCAATGTCCGGCCCGACGCCGGCGCCTGGCCGGAAGCATCGCTGCTGGCCGCGTATGTCACCGACGCTTGCAGTCAGTTGGCCGCGCAACCATCCGAATCGATTGTCGCCGGCACGCTGGCGTTTCCCATCGCCAAGGGAGGTTGAACAATGAAGCACGTTGACCCGCAAAGCCCGGTATCATTCCGCGCAAACATCACTCGCCTGCCGCAGAAGGGTCTGCCGGTGGTTATCGAGGCCGATGCGGCACAGCGCGCGGCGCTGGCCGAGGAGCACGGGCTGATTTCTGTCGAATCCTATCGCGCCGAACTCCTGGTGGCGTCATGGAAGCGCAATGGCGTAAAGATCAGCGGTCGCGTCGAAGCCGACATCACCCAGGCCTGCATCGTCACGCTCGAGCCTGTCGAAGCGCATATCGACGAGCCGGTCGAAGCGCTGTTGCTGCCCGAGGACTCCAAGCTTGGACGGCAGGGTTTCGATGGCGGCGGCGAAATCCTGCTCGACGCGGAAGGCCCTGACAGTCCCGAAACATTTTCCGGTGACACGATCGATGTCGGGGCACTTGCCGAACAGTACTTCGGACTGGCTATCTACCCTTATCCGCGCAAGCAGGGTGCCTCGCTGAATGCCGGCAGCGAGGCCGAACCGGCGGAGAATGAATTTCAGCAAAAACTGCGATCCTTGCTGGGAAAATCCTGAGAACCTCGCCCGCGACGGAAAAGTCGGTTGTGCGGCAGCCCAAAACCGTTATTTTCGCCGAACCTTCGCGGTCGCTAAAGCGACCTGCCGCCTAACAGTGAGATAAATACCGAGTGATCAGGATTTCCATCGATGCCATGGGCGGCGATCACGGGCCAGCCGTGGTCATTCCGGCGCTCATGACGGTCGCGACCCGCCGTCCCGACATCCGCTTCGTCATCTACGGGCGTGAGGAGGTTGTGCGCCCGGAACTCGCCAAGTTTCCGAAGCTCGCCGAGGTCAGCGAGTTCTTCCATTGCGAAATCGCGGTCAGAATGGACGACAAGCCGAGCCAGGCGCTGCGCCACGGCCGCTGGAAGTCGTCGATGTGGAAGGCCGTCGAAGCGGTCAAGACCGGCGCTGCGGACGCCTGCATTTCCGCCGGCAACACCGGCGCGCTGATGGCGATGTCGAAATTCTGCCTGCGCACCATGGCAACCATCGAGCGCCCGGCGATCGCCGCCCTGTGGCCGACATTGCGCGGCGAAAGCGTAGTGCTGGACGTCGGTGCCACCATCGGCGCCGATGCGCACCAGCTGATCGACTTTGCCATTCTCGGCACCGGCATGGCGCGCTCGGTCTTCGGCGTCGCCCGGCCCAGCGTCGGGCTGCTCAATGTCGGGGTTGAGGAGATCAAGGGCCAGGAAGAGGTCAAGGAAGCCGGGCGCATGCTGCGCGAAGCCAACATGGCCTCGATGAACTATCACGGTTTCGTCGAAGGCGACGACATCGGCAAGGGGGTGGTCGACGTCGTCGTCACCGAAGGCTTTGCCGGCAACATCGCGCTGAAGACGGCGGAAGGCACGGTGCGCCAGATTGGTGGCTATCTGCGCGCCGCTATGAGCCGGACGCTGATGGCCAGGATCGGCTATATCTTCGCCAAGGGCGCCTTCGATCGCCTGCGCGAAAAGATGGATGTCGGTCGCTCCAATGGCGGTGTCTTCCTGGGACTGAACGGCATCGTGGTGAAAAGCCATGGTGGTGCTGATTCGGACGGCTTCGCCGCGGCGATCGAGCTTGGCTATGATATGGTGCGCAACAATCTGCTCGACCGCATCGAGGCCGACCTCGACCTGTTCCATGCGCGCAACCCGCATGCCCAGGCAAACAGGAAATCCGACGTCGTTACCGACGCAAAGGAATAGGAAAGAACTTTGATCAGATCAGTCGTGCGCGGCATGGGCGCCGCGCTGCCCCGCCGAATCATGAAGAATGCCGATTTCGAAGGCATGGTCGAGACGTCCGACGAGTGGATCGCTCAGCGCACCGGCATTCGCCAGCGCCATATTGCTGGTGATGACGAGACGACGGCTTCGCTGGGGGAGGCGGCGGCGCGCGCTGCGCTTGCCAATGCGGGTCTCACGCCCGCCGACCTCGATCTGATCGTACTGGCGACCTCGACGCCCAACAACACATTCCCGGCCACCGCCGTCGAGATCCAGAACCGGCTCGGCATGCATCACGGTTTTGCCTTCGACCTGCAGGCGGTCTGCTCTGGCTTCGTCTACGCCGTTGCCACCGCCGACCTCTACATCCGCGGCGGCCTGGCCAAGCGGGTCCTGGTCATCGGCTCGGAAACATTCTCGCGCATCCTCGACTGGAGCGACCGCTCGACCTGCGTGCTGTTCGGCGACGGCGCCGGTGCCTTGATCCTGGAAGCAGGCGAGGGCGTGGGCACGATTGCCGACAATGGCGTTCTGGCGGCCAGCCTGCGCTCCGACGGGGCGCACAAGGACAAGCTTTTCGTCGACGGCGGGCCGTCGACCACGGGCACCGTCGGCCACCTCAGGATGGAGGGCCGCGAAGTCTTCAAGCATGCGGTGGGTATGATCACCGACGTCATCGAGGCGACGTTCTCACAGGCCGGTATATCAGCCGATGATCTCGACTGGTTCGTGCCGCACCAGGCCAATAAACGAATTATTGACGCTTCCGCCAAGAAGCTCGGGATAGCCGAACAAAAGGTGGTGGTTACGGTCGATTTGCACGGTAACACCTCGGCTGCTTCCGTGCCGTTGGCGCTTTCGGTGGCCGTCGCCGACGGCCGCATCAAGAAGGGCGATCTCGTGCTTCTGGAAGCCATGGGTGGCGGCTTCACCTGGGGTGCAGTCCTGGTTCGCTGGTAAGTGCCAAACGGTCCGGTTTCGGTCCTTGACCTTGCCGGATCAATTACTTAGGCTCTGCCGTTGTTGTGCCGAATTTTGTGTTTTGAACTGATGGGACGGTCGGATGGGGGGAAAGACACTTACGCGCGCCGACCTTGCCGAGGCAGTTTACCGGAAGGTCGGCCTGTCGCGCACTGAATCGGCCGAACTCGTCGAAGCGGTGCTGGACGAAATCTGCGAAGCGATCGTTCGTGGCGAGACGGTGAAGCTGTCGTCCTTCGCGACATTCCACGTCCGCTCCAAGAATGAGCGTATCGGCCGCAATCCCAAGACCGGCGAAGAAGTGCCGATCCTGCCGCGCCGGGTGATGACCTTCAAGTCGTCGAACGTGCTGAAGAGCCGTATCTTGCGCTCCCACCAAAGCGGCAAGGCCAAAAGCGGCAAGTAGCCACAATGCGTGGTTGAAAACCGCCGCCGCCATGACGCCGGGCTTGAATATTGCTTCATAAACCGCTGAAATAAGACCCGATTCGGCAGGGTAAGCCGGATCATCGTCCAGCGTGAGGATTCGCCCATGGACAAGAGCCCCGACGCCTTTCGTACCATCAGCGAGGTCGCCGAAGATCTCGATCTGCCGCAGCATGTGCTGCGTTTCTGGGAAACGCGTTTCACCCAGATCAAGCCGATGAAGCGCGGCGGCGGTCGTCGTTACTACCGGCCGCAGGATGTCGAACTGATCAAGGGCATCCGCCACATGCTCTACGACCAGGGTTACACCATCAAGGGCGTGCAGAAGCTGTTGCGCGAGAACGGCAATCATTTCCTGGTCGCCATCGGCAGTGGCGACATGGCCGCCGTCGAGGCGATCTCGCAACGAAAGCAGGCCGATCAAGTGCCGTTGACGCCCGCGGCCCAGCCGCGCGGCATGGACGACGAACTGGTTGGCCAGCCGCGCGTCAAACCCAGCCGCCGCTTTTTCGGTCTGGGCAAGGGCGACGAGGACGGTCCGGTGCAGCCGGACGCGTCGAAACTCTCGCGCGACAATCGCGCGCTGTTGCAAGAGGCGCTGTTCGATCTCCTGGAATGCAAGCGTCTGCTCGACCAGGTGCGCTGACCGAAGCGACATCGATATTTCGAAAACCGGAACCCGTCTTCCGGTGAGGCGTTACGCTTCCTTCTGCAAATGAAGGAAACGCATCATGGCATTTTCGACCCTCTCGGATACCGATCTCGACAGGCAGGTCGCGGCTCTTACCAAGGAATTGGCCAGCTTGAAGAGGGCCGTGGCCAGGCGAGGCGGCGCCTACTACGAAGACAGTCGCGATGCCGCGCTCGACACCTATTCCGACCTTGCCGAGCGTCTGCGCGATGCCATGCCGGCAATCCGCAGACAGGGCAGGGTGATCGAGAAGTCGGCCCGCGACCATCCGGCGGCGGCCGCCGCGGTCGGCCTCGGGGTGCTCGGTCTCGTTGTCAGTCTGCTGTTCAGCCGGCGCTGAGGAAAAAGCTTTCGTCGGTTGCGTCGAATCCTGACGCTGTCATTCGACGAACTTGGCGCACCCCGATTGTGTCGAGCCTCACCGCAGTACCAAAAGGAGACCAGCCTTGAACAAGAAGCCAAGGCCGGTCTTCTTGTTGGCAGTTCGCTATGCCTAGATATTCTTCACGTGGTGGTGATGGTGATGATGGCGGTGATGAATGGGGTGGTAATGGCGATGATGGTGACGATGATGTCTTGCCATCGGGGCCGCATCCGTGCTCGTCGCGCCGATCACCGGCACCGTGAAAGCAAGTACAACTGCAAGCCCGAGGGCCGAGAGGAGGGACTTCTTCATGGATCGTTTCCTTTTTAGCAGGTCATCGGGTCGGTGATCCGATCGCCGCGAATGGGATTACGCTCCTGAATTTTTTCGTCAGTATTTCCCGATTGTAGAATTTTGTTTCGGGACTGTTTCTGCGGAATCCGGGCAGTCGCCATCATCATCGCCAGGGCCGAAACGCCGCGCCTTTCCGGCTGTTTGCCTACATCGGCGGGACCACGCCATTGTTTCCCACCACGACGCGGCTGGTGCTCAACTTACCGTCCGCCTCGCGCTGGGCGGTCACGAAGACCGTAGCGCCCGGCTTGAGGTCGGTCGGTGTGGCGGGCGCGAAGGTCACGACAGGCGTGGTGTCGGGGATCGAAATCTTCTTCGTCTGCCCATTGTCATAGGTCAGCGTGACGGCTCGACCGCTTATGTCGGTGACGTCGGCGACGGTGCCGTTGGTCATCCGGCTGTTTGGCTGCAGGTCCTAGGGACGATCACCCTCGCCAGTGCCTTTCAAGGCGGCCGGGAAGACCACCACCTCCAAGGCGCCACTGCCGCCATCCGACTTCGAGACCGAGGCGATGCCGAGGAAATCGCCCTGCTTGATGTCCTTCACGGATGCGCTGGCGACGCCTGATATCTTCCAGTCGGCATTAAGCTTGATCGCATCGGTGTCACCCCGACGGGTTTTCACGGTGAGCAACGTGGGCTCGAAGCTGACCACGGTGCCGCGCACGCGCAGCGTGTCGGCCGCCTGAGCGCCGCCCACAGTGGCAATGGAAAGGCTGAAAATCGTGCCGAGCACGAGCATGAGTGTCTTCAAGTTCATCGCAGAGATCCTTCCGTGAACCGGCTGGCTGGAACCGGATGGTTTCACGCCAGCACATCAGAACAACGAACAGGTGGGCCGAAACCACCGGGCAAAAAGGTGCTCGGGTGTTCAAAAGAACTTGATGCGGCCGATGTGTGCGAGACGGCCGCACGCGCCTGTGGTTCACGATCCCGTGACGGTCAGATTGGCACTTGGCAAATCGCCGGCGAGCGGGCATCTTCCCGATCGTCTCAGGCAACACTCCACATTTGATCAAACTCTTTCAGTCATGGAGTTGCCAATGCCCCATAATGCAAAAAACGAAGCCCCCTCCGAACCGGCAGCCAACGGAAGCGGGCCTGATTACAGCACCCTCAGAGCGATGCGGGAGACCCGCGGCTACAGTCTGGAAAAGCTTTCGTTGACATGCGGTCTGGCGGTCGACGAGATTGAGGATATCGAGAACGGCCGGATAACGGACCCGTCGAAAGTGCGTCGTATTGTGTCCGCGCTTCGACTTCCCCAGGAGGCCCTGATCACCCCGGCTGGGCCGACGCCGGCGGCGCAAGGTCGATCCCTCGCATAAATCCGCACCAGGCATGCCCGACAACCCGCCAAGACACCCTTGGCGGGTTTGTCTTTAGTGGTGCCGCAGCCTCTCTGCCTCGGCCTGGGGCTTGCCGATTTGTGTGTCGCGCGTGTTTATACGCGCGGCGGCCAGAATCTGCTGAAATATTTGCCGTCCATCAAGTTTGAATCATGGGTTTGACGATGAGCCTGGAATCCGTTCATGCCTTCTTCGCCGCTCACGCACCCGACATCGACGTCATCGTCACGGAAGCGAGCTCGGCGACGGTGGCGCTGGCGGCTGAGGCGCATGGCGTTCTGCCGGCACAGATCGCCAAGACGATCTGCCTGCGCGTCGGCGACCGCACCATGCTGGTGGTGACCAGCGGTATCGCCCGGCTGGACAACCGCAAGTTCAAGGACCAGTTCGGCGGCAAGCCGCGAATGCTCGACGCCGCGGAGGTGGTCGAGGCGACCAGCCACCCGGTCGGCGGTGTCTGCCCGTTCGGCCTGCCGGCGCCGCTGCCGGTCTATTGCGACAAGTCGCTGCGCGATTTCGATGAGGTCGTGCCCGCGGCTGGCGCCACCAACGCCGCGGTGCGGATCGCGCCACAGCGCTTGGTTGAGATCACCGACGCTGAGTGGGTCGATGTCTGCCAAGGGTAGGCTCAGGACCCGATCCCGAGTTCAAGCAGGACGGTAGAGGACGCATTCTGAGATTTTGCCCCGATCCGAGATCTGGCCGGGTATCTGGAGAGGCGGACTTCGGGGGCAAGTCCTGCTTTGAAATGGTCGGAGTGGCCGGATTCGAACCGACGACCCCTTGACCCCCAGTCAAGTGCGCTACCGGGCTGCGCTACACTCCGGACCGCGGAAAGCCCTATATTCTCAAGGGTTCCGGCGCAAGAGCAAAAAGGCATGCTAAGAACATAACGGAACCGAAGAGCAGCGAAACGCAGGCAACGGCACATTTTTCCCCACGGAAAGTCCCAAGGGTGTTCGTGAGTCGTTCTGTGGATAACTCAGCGGAGCAAATCCGCTCCGACAATGTGCCGGACGGTAGCGTTGGGAGTTAATGCTAGTGTCTCCGCGCTGTAATGCACATAGCCTGCTGGCCGTTAGCGGAAACGGAGAACGAACTGCTCGGCGGGTAAATCGAAGGCGGCCTTTTCATGTTTGATGCGCTCGATGGGCCAGTCCCACCAACGAATTTTCAGCATGGCCGCGATAGTGTCCTCGGAGAAACGATATTTGATAACCCGCGCCGGGTTGCCGGCTACTATCGCGTAGGGTGGCACATCCTTCGTGACCACGCTGCATGCCGCAACAACGGCGCCATCGCCAATAGTGACGCCCGACATGATTGTCGCCCGCGCCCCCACCCAGACGTCGTTCCCGATGACAATCGGACCTTTAGTCCGAAGATACTCCATCGACGTCTTGGTTCCGAGGATCTGGTCCTGCAAACCGAAGTTTGACGCGGTCTCTGTTGGATGATTGGCCTGGCAGATGAATATAACTTCCCGCGCGAAGGCACAAAATGCGCCTATGGTCACCGGCGATTCGTCAGAGGGGAAGAGGAAAGACTTGCTAGGAAGGTCATGCGTGTATCGCCCCAGCTTTACACACGGAGGCACGGGTTTTGCCCAGAGGAGACCTCTCTCCCGTAGCCATTCGGTTAACTTCGACATGCATGCCCCCGTTTAGTGGTCCGTCCGGCAAGTGAATAGCGTTTGAAGAAGCACCTGGATAGACCACGTTGCCAGAGGCGAGCGGACAAGCGGCATCCGGAAGAACACCTGTGGCGAAACGACTTCGATCGGCTGATCAGGGCAGACCGCTACCTTCTGACAGAGGCAGGACTGAAGATCGCAATGCGGCGCGCCGTGCCGAAGGCCAGCGTGAAGAACTTCACTTCCGCGATACCTAGCCTACCGCCGCCACTCACGTGCTGCGTAAGAGCAACCTGAAGGTCATCCAGCAGCTCCTCGGTTGCGAGGACATCAAGACGAGGGTGCGGATGAGCGGTGCAAGGCAGGCCGCAACAGCCGCTGGTGCCTATATTCCAGCGCGATGGCGCCCCAGATCAGGCCGAGCAGCAGGTAGACGTGGCGCCAGTGGTCGATGTCGATGAAGGTGCCGAGCCCGATATTGCCGATGAAGGCGACATAGGCGCACAATAGATAGGGCTGCCACGGCCGGTCGCGCAGCAGGATGCGGAAGCCGGCTGCTATCGTCCAGGCGACGAGCGTGAGGAACGACACGAAGCCGAGCCAGCCATAGTCCATCAGCATCTTCAGCCAGATGTCGTGGGTGTCTTCGCCAAAAATCGTGCCGAAGACCAGCGGGCCGATGCCGAATGGATGCTCCATCGCCATCTGGAAGCCGATCGCATAGCGGGCGAAGCGTCCCAGGCGGGCGGTGTCGTAGCTCTGCTCGAGATGGGCGCGGTTGGAAAACATCTCCGACACGCCGGGCAGCTGCAGGATGACGATCATGGCGACGACCAGCAGCGCCAGCGCGGCGATCGTCATCACCACCACGCGCAGCCGGAACATGCCGCTGGCGCTCTGCAGGAACAGGCAGCCGGTGAGCAGGACAGCCGAGACGGCGAACATGCCCCAGGCGCCGCGCGAGAAGGAAAAGAAGATACCGGCCGTGATGATCAGCAGCGGCATCGCCAGCAGCGGCATGCGCGAGACAGGTCCGGTCAGGAGCAGGTAAAGCAGATAGATGCCGGGCAGCACCAGGAACGGGCCGAACACGTTCGGGTCCTGGAAGGCGCCGGCGGCGCGGTCGTATTTGGTGAACATCTCGGCGCCCGGAAAGGCGTGGAAATAGCCGGCTATGCCGAGCAGCGAGGTTATCACCGCCGACACAACATAGGCGACGAAGATCAGCCTGTAGAGGCTCGGTTGCACCGCGGTCACCGAGGCGAAGAACACCGCGGTGAAGGCCAGAAACAGCGAGACGGCGAGATAGAGCGGCGTGTTGGCGAGATCCGACATCTGCGTCATCGCCATCATGCCGCCGATGTTCATCGTCACCAGCAGCACCAGGAGCGGCATTGCGGCACGCGACACCCTGAGGCCGAAGAGAGCCCAGATGGCGATCAGCCCCGCCATGTAGAGTTCGTAAGGCGCCGGTTCGCTGATGACGAAGCCGGACAGGAATATGCCGAGGAAAACCGCGCATGAGGAAATCAACGCGATCAGCTTGGCGTTGACCGCCGCGCGCGGCACATCATGGCTGATCGCGCTCAATAGGCGTTTTCCGTGTTGAGCAGCCTGATCGGCGTCAGGAACAGGATCCGCAGGTCGAACAGCAGCGACCAGTTCTCGATGTAATAGAGGTCGTATTCCGTCCGCATGCGGATCTTCTCGTTGGTGTCCATCTCGCCGCGCCAGCCATTGATCTGCGCCCAGCCGGTGACGCCGGGCTTCACCTTGTGGCGCGCGAAATAGCCGTCGACCACTTCGTTGTAGAGCAGGTTGTGCGACTGCGCGGCGATGGCATGCGGGCGCGGGCCGACCAGCGACAGCGAACCCAGCAGCGAGTTGAAGAACTGCGGCAGCTCGTCGATCGAGGTCTTGCGGATGAAGCGGCCGACGCGGGTGACACGCGGGTCGTTCTTGGTCACCGTCTGCTTGGCGGTTGGGTCGGCCTTGTCCGTATACATCGAACGGAACTTGTAGACCTCGATGATTTCGTTGTTGAAACCGTGCCGCTTCTGGTGAAACAGCACCGGGCCCTTGCTGTCGAGCTTGATGGCGATGGCTGTCGCCAGCATCACCGGCGAGAACACGACGATGCCGATGAGGCTGAAGATGATATCGAAGGCGCGCTTGGCGACCGAATCCCAGTCGTTGATCGGCTTGTCGAAGATGTCGAGCATCGGCACCGAGCCGATGTAGGAATAGGCGCGCGGGCGAAATTGCAGCGCGTTGGAATGCGCCGACAGCCGGATGTCGACCGGCAGCACCCACAGCTTCTTCAGCAACTGCAACACGCGCGATTCGGCGGTCAGCGGTAGCGACACGATCAGCATGTCGATGCGGGCGATGCGGGCGAACTCGATCAGTTCCGAAATGGTGCCGAGTTTCGGATAGCCGGCGACGATGGGCGGCGAGCGCTTGTCGCCGCGATCGTCGAAGATGCCGCAGATGCGGATGTCGTTGTAAGGCTGCTTTTCGACCGAGCGGATCAGGATTTCCGCCGCCTTGCCGCCGCCGACGATGACAGCGCGCCGCTCCATGCGGCCGTCGCGCGCCCAGCGCCGGATCAGCTTCGACATCACCAGCCTGAGGCCGAAGATGAGAACGAAACCGATGACGAACCAGCTGCCGAACAGAAGGCGCGAATAGTCTTGCGACATCTTCATGACGAACGCGGTCAACGCCATCAGCGCGAAGGCACCAGCCCAGGCCAGCAGCACGCGGCCGAAATTGGCGATGGGCCGCATCAGGGCGACGATCTGGTAGCAGTCGGTGACGTCGAGCAGCACCACGGCAAGAAACGACGCGGCGGCGATCGTCAGCGGATATTGCCAGGCGAGATAGTTGAAGAACCCGACATAGTGGAAATAGACGGCGAGCCCGGACAGCAACAGCAAGCCGAATTCGACCATGCGCAGGACGCCGCTGACCATGATCGGCGACATTGTATCGCGCCGGTACTGCGTGGCGACCTGGCGGGCGACATCGTTCATGCCGCTTGGCGTGTCGCCATCGGCCGGGCCGTCGAATTTACGCACCGCCTCCGGTGAAAAGCGGCGCGCGGGGTCGATCTCGTTCATGGGGCTTTCCGCAAGCTTCCCTACGGTGAATAGCAAAAGAGAGCTAAGAAACCCTTGAAACAACTAGTGGCTTTGAAACGGCTTGGCCCTGCGCCCTATTTGTCGAGCGCGGCGAAGTAGGCCTTCTCGATGTCGGCGGCCATCACATCGGCGCCGAAGCGCGCTTTGAGGTTGGCGCCATCGGGCATCAGGTCGCTATAGGCAGCGGGGTCGGCCAGCGCCTGGCTCATCTTGTCGGCAAGCTCGACCGGGTTGGGCCGGATCAGGGCAGGGGAACCGGTGCCGAAGATCTCCGGAATGCCGCCTACGGCGGTGGCGATCATCTGCTTTCCCGCGGCTAGCGTTTCCAGGACGATATAGGGCATGGCTTCGGCGCGCGAGGGAACGATGACGAGCGCCGCCAGCGCAAACGCCTCCCTGGCCGGCATCGGCGGCAGGAAGCGAACATGGCGCTCAAGCCCGAGGCGTTTCACTTGAGCGTGGTAACGCGGCAGGTCGTCGCCGTCGCCGACCATCACCGCCGTCAGCGCGCGGCCGAACTGGGAGCCGGCCAGCGCCAGTGCATCGATAAAGATGTCCGGACCCTTCAGGTCGCGCATCATGCCGATATAGAGCAGATCGGCTGCGTCGGGCTCGGCGATCACCGGCTCGAATTCGGTGGCGCGCAGGCCGTTATAGACCAGGGTGTTGGGAATGGGCGGTTCGCCGACCTTCCTGCGATAGGTTTGCCGTTCATAGTCGGAGACAAACAGCAGATAGTCGGTGAAGCGGGCCATGAAGCGCTCGAGCGCGAAGAACAGCTTTCCGGTGGTCGTGTTCTCGTCATAGTGGAGAGAGCCACCATGCGGCGAATAAAGGCGGGCTACGCGAGACCTTGATACCCGCAACAATGAGCCGAACAGACGGGCATAGGCGCCACCCTTGGCGCCGTGCCCGTGCAACACGTCCGGCCGCAATTCCTTGATGATCCTGTAAGTGCGCTTGGCCGAGGCAAGATCGCCCGGCCCGACATGACGCTGCATCGGCGTGCGGTGGATGCCGAGCGCCAGCATGTCCTTCATCTGCTCGAACAGACGTTCCTCGAACTCGCCGCCCGTCGTCGAATCGCAAACGATACCGACGGAATGCCCGGCGGCGACCTGCGCCTCGGTCAGGTCGCGCACATGCCGGAAAATTCCTCCGACGGGTGAGCGAAAGCAGTGGACGATCCTGAGTGTGTCCGCCACGTGGTGTCTGTCAGAACAGGCGTTCGCGGACGTAGACGGTATCGCCGGGCAGCAGCGGGTCGGAGGTGACCACGCGGCCGGTCATTACCTTGCCGTTGATGTCGCGGGTGATGTCGACGCTTTCCTGGTTGGCGCGCGGCGTGAAACCGCCGGCAATGGCGATTGCCTTCTGCACCGTCAGGCCGGGGACATAGGAATATTGGCCGGCGGCACCCACTTCGCCCATGACGAAGATCGGCCGGTAGCGGTCGATCTCGACCGAAACGTCGGGATCGCGCAGATAGCCTTGCCGCAATTTGTCGGCGATTTGCTTTTCCATCTGCTGTGCGGTGTGGCCGCGTGCCGGTATGGCGCCGACAAGCGGGAAGGAGAGGTAGCCGGATTGGTCGACGCTGTAGGTGTTGGTCAGCCCGTCCTGCTCGAACACGGTGACGCGGACGCGATCGCCGGCGCCAAGACGATAGGGCTGGTCGAGCACCTCATGGAAGGCTGCCGGCGTCGGCCGATAGCTGGAACAGCCGGCGAGCATCGATACGGCAAGCAGCGCGCGAAACAGGGAAGCAGTGCTTTTCATGACCGGACAGGTACCTTCGACTGGTCGCTACAACGTCGCAGCAACTCTAGGGATCGAGGTCCGTTATCATCCTGTTAGGGTTAATGGCCGGTAAAGGGAGCGGCCGACACATGGCGCATCGGCAAGAGTTTTACGATTTTTGACGGTTTTGTTTATCGCTCGCCAGTAAACCCTAATGGAAACTTACCGCGATCTTAACGGCTGAGTTACCATAGTTGTTTACGGTGTGTCCTGACCCAGTATCGGAGTAGGGATGCATGTCCGTTCAGTCCGCGGCCGCAGATGTCGACGTCGATCTCAGGCAGCTCTTCGCCAGCCTGGCGAGGAATTGGCTGCGCATTCTCCTCGTCGCGCTGTTGGTGACCGGCACGGCTTTCGCCTTTGCCTCGCTGGCAACGCGACACTACAAGGCTGAGACGCAGGTGGAGATCGCTCCGCGTGAATCCGTTTATACGCGGCCGGCCAGCAATAACAATGATACCGACAAGCCTATTCTCGACGAACAAGGCGTCGCCACTCAGGTCCAGATAATTTCCTCCAACGAAATCCTCAAGCAGGTCGCGCAAAAGCTTGGTCTGGAAAAACTGCCGGAGTTCGACGACGCGCTCGACATGTCGCCGTTGAGCCGCGCTTTGGTCCTCGTCGGCTTGAAAAGCGATCCGATGGAGATTCCGGCGGAAGAGCGCGTGCTCAAGAAAATGCACGAGAAGCTCAACGTCTATGGTGTCGAGAAGACCCGCATCATTGCCATTGAGTTCTCATCGGAAGATCCCAAGCTCGCGGCCGCCATACCAGACGCCATTGCTGCCGCCTATATAGCGGGGCAAGGGGCGGCCAAGCTCGAATCGAACAACGCCGCCGCCGACTTTCTGGCGCCGGAGATCGCCGACCTGTCGAAGCAGGTCAAGGATGCCGAGGCCAAGGTCGCCGCCTACCGCTCACACTCCGATCTTCTGATGGGTGGCAACAATTCGGTGCTGGCCACCCAGCAGCTCTCGGAACTGTCCAGCGAACTGTCGAAGGTGCGCGCTAGCCGCGCCGCCGCGGAGGCGACAGCTGACGGTGTGCGCAGGGCGCTGCAGAATGGCGGTTCGCTGGATGCCGTGCCGGAGGTTTTGTCATCGGACCTGATCCAGCGCTTGCGCGAGCGACAAGTCGAATTGCGCTCCAACATCGCCGATCTGTCGACGACATTGCTTGGCAATCATCCGCGTATTCGAGCGCTGAAATCGCAACTGACCGATCTCGACGCGCAGATCCGCAGCGAGGCCCAGAAGATCATGAAAGGCCTGTTGATGCAGGCCGAGACGGCAAAGGCCCGCGAGAACCAGCTTGTTGCCGACGTCAACACGTTGAAGGCTGCGTCGGCGCAGGCCGGTGAGCAGCAGGTCGATCTCGACGCGCTGCAGCGCGACGCCACTGCCAAACGGCAGCAGCTCGAACTCTATCTGACCAATTACCGCGAAGCGGCTTCGCGCCAGGATCGCAATTATCTGCCGGTCGACGCCCGGATCGCCTCGAAGGCTTCGGTTCCCTCCGAGGCCTATTTCCCGAAGGTCGGGCCGATCGTTGGCGCCGCATTTGCCGCTTCGCTGCTGATCATGGCCATCGTGACGCTTCTGCGGGAGCTGTTTTCCGGCCGTGCGATGCGGCCGGCCACTGGTTCCCGCTTCGAGCGGATCGATGAGGTCGCGATGCCTGATGTGGCGCAGGCCCCTGATTTTGTCGCGAAGCCGGCTGTCCGCCGGGAGCCTGCCATTCTCCAGGATCCCTTCGCTCATCAGGAGATGGCGGAACGTTCGGCTGAAGCGGAGGCCGAGCCCTACACGGCCGCGATGCCCCATAGGGCCGAGGCGCCTGATATGGTCGCAATGGCCGAGGCAGCGGCAGCCGAGCAGACGGCTGTCGCGCCCGAACCGGCGCGTCCGAGCCTGGGCGAGATCGACATCGAGAAGGCTGCCGAGAAGTTGATCGCCGGCGGTGCGGCGCGCGCCATATTCGTCTCGCCGGAGGGCGACGACGCAGCCGCATCCGCGGTCCTGGTGGCACGCGAGGTCGCCGACGCCGGCCTGCGCGTCCTGTTGCTGGACCTCACTGCTTCGGGAGCGGCCTCGCGGCCGATGCTGGACAGCGGCCTTTTCTCCGGCATCACCAACCTGCTCGCTTCGGAAGCGCAGTTCAGCGACGTCATCCACGCCGATCTCTACTCGGACTGTCACGTTATCCCCGTCGGCACCGCCGATCCGGTCCGTGCCATGCGCGCCGCCGACCGGCTGCCGATCATCATGCAGTCGCTGACAACAGCCTATGATCTGGTCGTGGTCGAATGCGGACCGGCCGACGCGCAAGGCATCAGCCGGCTGACCGGCGATGCCACCGAGGTCTTTCTCTCCATGCTGGAGCCGGACGACGAAGTAACACAGGCCGCGGTCAAGTTGATCGAAAGCGGCTATCCCGACCTGACGCTGGTGACGCCGCTCGGCCACGAACCGCCCGGCAATCCGGTGCCGGGACGGCGCACTGCCGCCGCCTGAGAGAGCCGTAGATCGCTTGGCGCGGACCTGTACGGAGGTCCGTCTGATTTCTATCCCAGTTCCAGGGTCGTTATGCCGAACAACCGCTGCAGCCCAAGCTTCGGGGGCGGGCCCTTGTACATGCGCGTGGTGGTGAAGGTCGGCGCAAAGCCGGCCGCCTCAAGCGCCGCAATGAACTCCAGTTTGGTGGCTGGAACGTCGATGCTGAGGTCGCCGCCCTTGCAGGCAGCCGCCAGTCCGTCCAGCAATTGCAGAGCGATTTCCACGTCGTCGGCAAACAGCGGGCCGATCTTGAAGCCGGAGCGGCACTGCCGCGCCACGGCGTAGCCGCGGGTGCCGCGTGAACTGATCGCCGCCAGCCCGTGATGCGGCGTCTGCAGCCAGCGCTGCAGGAAGGCCCGCCGGGGTGCTGGAAAACAATGTGAGTCATAGGCGATGATGTCGGGCACGAGTTGCGTTGTTATCATGCGCAACCCATCGGCCCTTACCGCCGGGCCTGCCATGTGGCCGGTGTAGCGGATGGTCTCGTAGGCCGGGCTGAAGCCCTTGCGCCGGTAATTCGCCTGCTGCTCGGCGACGCCGTCGAGGCCAACGGTCCTGCCTGCAAGCCTTTTCATGCCGGCGTTCCACACCGCCTTGCCGTAGCCTTTGCCGCGCATGTCCGGCCGGCAGATGTAGAGGCCGATGAAGCCGAACTCGCTTCCATAGGCCACTGCCGAGACCGCCGCGACCATTTGCTTGCCGGCAAACGCGCCGATGAAGCCTTCGGCGTCCGCAGCCTGGAACATTGCCGCGTCTTCAAGGCCAGGATTCCAGCCTTCCGCAGCGGCCCAGTCGATAAGAACCGTCAACTCCTGCAGAGACAGCGTGCGGATGATCGGCTTCATTGTGCTCACTCCGCGGCGACTGCTTCGGGCGAGAAGGATTTCAGCATGCCACGATAGTGCTTGGCCAGTGGGCTTGCGTAGGCACCGCGCTTCGATGTCGACAGGCCGAGCGAGATCAGCGCCTCGGCCTGCTTAAGTGCTGCGCCGACGCCGTCGATGACCGGCAGTTGGAACTCTGCTTGCAGCCGGTGTGCAAGGTCGGCCATACCAGCGCAGCCGAGCACGATGGCCTCGGCGCGATCCTCCTCGATGGCTCGGGCGATTTCGTCGCGCAGTTTTCCGACCGCGCCGGATGCCGGGTCCTCCAGGGCGAGCACGGGGATGTCCGCAGCGCGCACGCGGACGCGTCCCGCCATGCCGTAGCGATGCACCAGCCCCTCGACAGGTACAAGCGAGCGTTCGGTGGTTGTCACCACGGTGAAGCGCTGGGCAATGAAAGCAGCGATGGAAAGCGCCGCCTCGCAAATGCCGATGACGGGGATACCGGCCATGGCGCGTGCTGCATCAAGGCCGGTGTCGTCGAAACAGGCGATGATGGCCGCCTGCGCGCCGCTACGCTCGCCGGCGGCGATCTCCATCAGCAGGCCCGGCACGGCCAGGGCCTCGTCATAATAGCCTTCGATCGATACCGGTCCCATGGACGAGGTGACGGCAACCACTTCCGTCCAGGCGCCGGCGACGGCGCGTGCGGCGGCCGCGATCGTCTCGGTCATGCTCGCCGTCGTGTTTGGGTTCACCACCAGTATCTGCACGGTCACGCTCTCGCTCGGCGGCGGCCGACATAGAGGATGGCGCCCAACGTTGCCAGGATCACCAGGAACGAGAACACCGTGGTCACCGTGCCCAGCGCATAGAGGACAGGCGTCGTGACATTGGTGGTCATGCCGTAGATCTCTAGCGGCAGCGTGTTGAAGGTGCCTGAGGTCATCAGCGTGCGCGCGAACTCGTCGTAGGACAGCGTGAAGCCGAACAGGCCGACGCCGATCAGGCTCGGCGCGATCATCGGCAGCACGACATGGGCGAAGGTCTGCCAGGAGGTGGCGCCGAGGTCGCGTGCGGCTTCCTCGTAGGCCGGCGAGAAGCGGTTGAAGACGGCAAACATGATCAGCACGCCGAACGGCAAGGTCCAGGTCAGATGCGCGCCAAAGGCGGACGTGTACCAGGCCGGACGAAAGCCGATCTGCTGGAAGACTACGCCGATGCCCAGTGAAATGATGATAGAGGGCACGACGAGGCTGGCGACAGCCAGGTAGAACAGCGCGGTGGCGCCGCGAAATTTCTGGCGGAAGGCGAGGCCGGCAAGCAGTGACACCACGACGGTGACGATCATCACCATGACGCCCAGCGCGAGCGAGCGCTTGAAGCTGCCGCCGAAATCGCCGACTGCCTGGCGCTCGAACAGATTGGCGAACCAGTGCAGCGACACGCCGTTGAGCGGGAAGGTGAGGCCGCCGGTCTCGCCCTGGAAGGAGAGGATCAGGACCGCCGACAGCGGGCCGTAGAGGAACAGCACGAACAGCGTGAAGAAGACCGCCAGCACGTAGAAACCGACAGTGCGTTTTTCGTGGCTCACGTCAGAGCTCCTTGCGGATGTCGACGATGCGCAGGATGCCGGCGACCATCAAAAGCACCAGCACGAGCAGCACCACCGCATTGGCGGCGGCGGCCGGATACTGCAGCAGCGACATCTGGTTCTTCATCATCAGCGCAACGGAAGCGCTCTGGCCGCCCGACATCACCTGCACGGTGGAGAAGTCGGCCATGACGAGCGTGACGACGAAGATGGTGCCGATCGCCATGCCCGGCTTGGCCAGCGGAATGATGACGTTCCACAGCACCTGCCAACCGGAGGCGCCGGCGTCGCGCGCGGCCTCGACCAGCGAGCGGTCAATGCGCATCAGCGTGTTGAAGATCGGCGTCACCATGAACAGCGTGTAGAGATGCACCATGGCGAGTACGACCGCGAATTCCGAATAGAGCAGCCATTCGATCGGCTTCGGCACCAGGCCCAGATGCACCAGCGTCGAGTTGATCAGCCCGTTGCGGCCGAGCACCGGAATCCACGAGATCATGCGGATGATGTTGGAGGTCAGGAAAGGCACGGTGCAGACCAGGAACAGCACCATCTGCATGGCCGTGGTGCGGATGTGGAAGGCGAGGAAATAGGCGACCCAGAAGCCGATGAACAAGGTCAGCGCCCAGACGATGGCGGCGAATTTGATGGTGTTGAGATAGGTCTTCCAGGTAACCCACGAGCCCAGAACATCGGAATAGTTGGTGGTCAGGAAATCCGGATACATGGCGGCGAAGTCGTAATCCCAGAAGGACACGACGACGATCATGATGATGGGCAGGAGCAGGAATGCGCCGAGGATGATGGCCAGCGGTGCTGACTGTAGGTAGGGCGTGACGGCACTGATGGAGAAGCGTCGTTGTCGGGCTTGTTTCGCGGCGGCGATTACTGGGCGTTCGAGCGCGACTGTCATTAATGCTCTCGGTTTTTCGCGATGCGGCTGAGCCGCGTTCCCTTCTCCCGCAAGGGGAGAAGGGTTGAGAAGGGGCGCTTGTTTCTTACGCCGCGATGAACTCGTTCCAGCGCTTCACCATGTAGCGGTCCTCGTCCATGACCGAGTTCCAGCAGGCGACCTTGCCCATGCGTTCCTCGAACGAGCCGCCGTCGCGCACGGCGCCGGCCTTCTCCATGACGGTGCCGTCCGGTGCCTTGATGTCGCCCTTGGCTGGCTTGCCTTCGATCCAGTAGCCCCACTCGTCCTCGGTCATGAACTTCTTGGCCGAGACCATGTTGGCCGAGTAGTAGCCCTGGCGGTTGAGATAGCCGCCGACCCAGCCCGACGTGTACCAGTTGATGTACTCGTAAGCAGCGTCGAGTTCGGCGCCCTTGAGGTGGGCGGCAAGACCAAGGCCGCCACCCCATGAGCGGTAGCCTTCCTTGAGCGGCTGGAAGCGGCAGGCGATGCCCTTGGAGCGCACTGCGGCGACGGCCGGCGACCACATCGACTGGATGACGACTTCGCCCGACGCCATCAAATTGACGCTCTCGTCGAAAGACTTCCAGAAGGCGCGGAACTGGCCGGCCTGCTTGGCCTTGATCAGGAAGTCGATCGTCTTGTCGATCTCGTCCTTGGTCATGTTGCCCTTGTCGGCATATTTGATGTTGCCCGTGGCTTCCATGATCATCGCCGCGTCCATGATGCCGATGGAGGGGATGTTGAGGATCGCGGTCTTGCCCTTGAAGGCCGGGTCCATGATGTCGGCCCAGGTGGTGATGTCGCGGCCGACGAGGTCGGGGCGGATGCCCAGCGTGTCGGCGTTGTAGATGGTCGGCACCATGGTGAACCAGTTGGTTGGCGCCTTGGCGAAGACCTTGCTGTCCTGCGCCTCGACGAAGCCGACCGTGTGCGGCGCGGTGCCTTGGGCGATGACGCTGTCGGGCGTCAGCTTGCCGGTTTTGAACAGCGGCACCAGCTCGTCGTAATATTTCAGCTTGCTGACATCCATCGGCTGCAGGACGCCGCTCGGGAACACCTTCTTGCAGATCCAGTATTCGATGTCGGCGATGTCGTAGCTGTCGGGCTGGGTCACGGCGCGCTGGGCGGCCGCGTCGGAATCGGTCGCGGTCATCTCCAGCGTGATGCCGAGGTCGGCCTTGCACTTGTCGGCGATGGCGTTGAGGTTCGACACGCCGGTACCGAACTGGCGCAGCGTGATGTTGGATTGCGCCCAGATGGTCGGGAACCCGGTGATGACGCCCGAGCCAGCGACAAGGCCGACGGCAGCGGCACCCGTCTTGAGCAGTGAGCGGCGCGAAATGCCCGCCTTGGTTTGCGTAGTGTTTGTCATGCCTATTCCCCTGTCTTGTTTTGCTTCGTTGAATTCATGAATGCAGGCGCCCGAGGACGATCGCATCCTCGGAATCCCAGGCGAGCGGTACGGCGTCGCCAATGGCGACGGGTTTGGCGAAGAAGTCGGAATCGTCGATGATGACGGTGAAATCGTCGATGCCGGCGCTGGTGATCGACAGCTTCACCGTCGCGCCGCGATACTCGATGTTGGAGACGATGCCGGTGAAGCCGAGGCCGGGCGAGGGCGGCTCGCCGATGCGCACATGGTCGGTGCGGATGGCGATGTCGATCGGCGCTCCCACATCCTGTGGCTGGCCGCTGGCGGCAAGCGAGGCGCCGCCATTGACGTCGAAGACGACCATGGCGTCGCGTTCGCCGGTGACCCGGCCGGAGATGACGTTGTGGTCGCCCATGAAGCGCGCGACGAAGGCGGTGGCCGGCCGCTCGAACACGGCGCGCGGCGGGGCCGCCTGTTCGATGCGGCCGTCATTCATCACCACGATCAGGTCGGCGAGCGCCATCGCCTCCTCCTGGCTGTGGGTGACGTGGACGAAGGTGATGCCAAGCGACGTCTGCAGCTTCTTCAGCTCGGCCCGCATGCGGATCTTCAGGAACGGGTCGAGCGCTGAAAGCGGCTCGTCGAGCAACAGCGCCTCGGGATCGGTGATCAGCGCACGGGCGAGTGCTACGCGCTGCTGCTGGCCGCCGGAAAGCTGTGCGGGCCGGCGCGTCGCATAGGCCTCCATCTGCATCAGCTTCAGCATGTCGAGCGCCTTGGCACGACGCTTTTCCTTGTCGACGCCCTTCATCTTCAGGCTGAAGGCGACATTGTCTATGAGGTCGAGATGCGGGAACAACGCATAGGACTGGAACATCATCGCCGTGCCGCGCTTGGCCGGCGGCAAGTCCGTCACCACCACATTGCCGAGGCGGACATCGCCGCTGGAAATGCTCTCATGGCCGGCGATCATGCGCAGCGTCGAGGTCTTGCCGCAGCCGGAGGGGCCAAGCAAGCAGCAATAGGTTCCCGCCGGGATCTTAAGGCTGATGCCCTCGACGGCGGTCGTCGTTCCATAGACTTTCGAAACGGACACAATGTCGATTTCGGCGGCTTTGGACATCAGGCATCCCCGTTTGCTCGCATTAACCAATGCATCATGCGTGCCAATCGCCATGCTGCCGATCAAGCATTTGAATCGTCGGGGAAATCAGGATTTTCGGGTGACGCCTATCAGATGAGCCGCTTTGTGCATTGCACAAATTATGGGCGATTGTTCGCGATATCCACACAAATCGTATGCAATCTTTTTTGCCTTCGTGTCCACTTTGCCTCTCGTGCTGGCGTCGAGAGTCGCGCTAGAAGGGAACGGAAAGAATTGCCGCCATGAACATTGCCGACCAGATCTATTCCGCCACCGACAGCGCCACGCAGGATCGTGCCCAGGCGATCCGCGACCAGCTGCGCGACGCCATCGTCGACCGCCGGCTCGCGCCGGGCACCAAGCTGTCGGAAGGCGAGGTCGGCACGCTGTTCGATGTCTCCCGTACCGTGGCACGCGCGGCGCTGCAGATGCTGTCCTTCGAAGGGCTGGTGCGAACCGAGCGCAACCGTGGCGCCTTCGTCGCCAACCCATCGCCAGAGGAAGCGCGCCAGGTGTTCGCCTCGCGCCGGCTGATCGAACCGGGCATTGCCATTGCCGCCTGCGGCCGCGTCACCGCTGCCGACATTGCTGCATTCAAGGCGCAGCTCGACGAGGAGGGCCGCTTCATCGCCGAGCGCGGACCCAATGCGCGGCGTTCCGAAATCAAGGCGTCGGGCGATTTCCACTTGCTGCTCGCCGCCGTCGCCGGCAATGCCATCCTGCAGCGCTTCATGGAGGAGCTGGTGGCGCGATCGTCATTGGTCATCGCGCTTTACGGGCGGTCTGGCATATCGGCCTGCGGGCACAGCGAACACACGGAAATTGTCGGCGCGCTGGGGAGCGGCGATTGCGGGTTGGCGAGCCGGCTGATGCTGCATCACATCGATCATATCGAGGCCGATCTCGATTTGCGCGTCAGGGCCGGCCCGGCGCTGAGGGAAGCCCTCAATTCTGAGAGCTAGCTGTCGTCTTCGCCGGCAGTGGATGCCGCCTGTCCCACCGCCTTGCGGCGCAGCATCTTGGTCAGCTTCCAGATCGTCGGGCTGTTCTTGATGAAGGCTTTCAGCCGCGCGCCTTGCCTGAGCGTCAGCGCCAGCACGCGGCCCTTCAGGGTCAGTGGTATCAGCACCTCGAAATGCCGGGTTTCGATATCGCACCACAGGCGCTTGTAAGGCTCGTCGCCGACGGAGAAATCGTAGACCTCGAAACCGCTCTCGCAGGCCTCCTGGATGTTGTCGAAGAACAGGAAGTCGCCGGGGCTGGCGTGGCAGAGATCGTCCTCGGCGATCGCGCCGAACTCGCAGATCAGTCGCTTGCCCGAGCGGCTCGAGCCGGTGATGGCGCGCAGCCTGCCGGCAACCTCAAGCCCGTGCAGCACGAAGGAAGGTTTGTCCTCGGCAAGCGCTTGCGCGAACAGCGCGCGGAAGAAGCTGCGCACCAGCTCGCCGCCGAAGACGTTGGTGATGCCCATCTTGCGGAAGCGGAATTCCTTCATCTCGAAAAAGGCATCGAGCAGCCTGGTGACCTCGTCCGCCGTGCGCGCCTCGATGCGCCGATGGCTGCCGACGGCCTCGAACTTCCGGATCTGAGAACGGTGCTTCTTGCGTTTGCGTTTGCCGCTGGCGCGAGAAAGCAGCGCATCGAAGCCGCCGGCAAGGTCGACGGCCAGCGACAGATTGGGGCTGGCAAAATGGTCGAGCGAGGCGAGCGGATTGGCGACGCCGTCGAGATCGGGCAGCAACCGTTCGAGCGCGACGAGATCGATGTCGGGACGTGCCTTTGCAATGGCCGCCAGCATCGTTTGGATGGCCGGGATATCCGCCCTGGCCAGCCAGTCCGCATCCCCGGCGACGAAGTTGCCATTGGCGTGGCGGCCTCCCATGAAGCGGGCGACACGGAACGGACCGCTGGCGGTGACCTCCAGCGCCAGCGAAAAAACCGGCCTGCCTTCGGCGCTCAGTGTCGCGACGAGCAAATCCGGTCCGACCTCAGCAGCCCAGTTCAGGACCCAGGCAGCACTCTGCGCCGGTGCAAACAGGGCCGAACGGCAGAACTCGGCATAGGCTGCGAGCCCGTCCGTGGACACAACCGCGATCGACAGGCTGGCGCGATCCCGTGGCACTGCGCGCGACGAGGTCTCGGTCGCCGCAAGCCGATTGCCGTCAAATGACGCAGTTGCGTCAACCATACCTCAATCCTTAGGGCGTATTGATCGCGATTTGGGGGTTCGCGTAGGCGCATTCCGTGCTTGGATCAGCCTAGGCGCAAAAGGTGAATGAATGATCGACGGCGGGGAGGCAATCCGGAAACTGGCGCTGAACGTCGCCCGCTATACCGGCCTTGCACCGCTGGCCAAGCCGTTCATCGGCGGCATTGGCGCCATCCTGATGCTGCACCGCGTTACCGCGACGCCGGAAAAGCCGCACAGCGTCAACCGGCATCTGAACATCGCGCCTGGGTTCCTCGATGCCGTGATCGCCGACATGAGGGCGAGCGGCTATGCCTTCGTCTCCATGGACGAAGCCGTCGAACGCATCAAGGCAGGCGGCAAGGGCGGCCAGTTTGCCACCATTACCGCTGACGACGCCTATCGCGACAACATGACCGAGGCGCTGCCGGTGCTGGAGAAGCACGGCGCGCCGATCACCATCTATGTCGCGCCCGGGCTGATCGACGGCACCGCCGATTTGTGGTGGGATGTGGTCGAGGACATCGTCAACGCGCGCGACAGCCTCACTCTGACGCGACCGAACGGTCCCCTGACGATCGATTGCTCGACCCCTGCGAAGAAACTGCCGGCCAATGCACGCCTGCACGCCTATCTCACCTCCGAAGTCCGCGAGGAGAATCTGCAAGCGGTGCTGCGCGACCTGGCTCGCTCAAATGGCGTTGACGCCGACGGCCCGCGCATGCGGACATTGATGAACTGGGACGAGATCCGCCGCATCGCCGCGCATCCGCTGGTGACGATGGGCGCCCATACGATCAACCACAGCAATCTGAAGCGGCTTTCCGAAGCCGATGCGCGGCACGAGACCGGCGCCGTGCGCGCCATGTTGCAAGCCGAACTGGGCGAAAAGCCCAGCCATTTCGCTTACCCCTATGGCTATGCAAGTGCTGTAGGCTGTCGCGAAGTGGGCTTTGCCCGCGACGCGGGCTATGCATCCGCCGTGACGACGCGCCACGGTGTGCTGCGCGCCGAGCATGCCGGGTTCCTGCATGCCTTGCCGCGCATTTCAGTCAACGGCCGCTACCAGAGCCTCGCCCACATCCGCACCATGCTGTCGGGCGTGACGACGCCGCTCGCCAATGCCGGCAAGATGCTCGTTACGATTTGATGGCGGCGGGGCTGGGCTCCGCTTAGCGCTTGGCCCGCGGCTCCAGCATCAGCCATTTGATGATGCCCATCGCCGGCAGCACCCAGAGCAGGCCGCTGAGCAGGAAGAACAGGAAATGGACCCAGGGGCCCGATTCCGAGAGCCGGGCGACCGCGAAGATCGATGCGACCAGGGCATAGATGATGACCAGCGCGATCAGCAGAAACATTCCGATCAGCTTTTTCAGGCGCAGGGGCATGGTTGGTCTCCTGGTCGAGGATGCCGGCAACTCGGACAGGGGACCGGGCAAACTCAGAGTGTTGGCCTCGCATAGGCCTTGGCGCGAAGCTGTGCAACCGGTGAGACGCGGCGCGACGGCGTGCCGCGCCGCATGGCCTTGCCAGCACGGGTGCGATGGTCCACCAATCCGCCAAACCAACCTGCCGGGACAAGATCATGGCTGCCATATCAGCTGCCGCGCCATACGTCGCCCGCACCCGCGACCTCCACAACCGGGCGCTGCTGCGCGGCTGGCTCTATGTGGTGCTGCTGGTGCTGTTTGCGCTGGTGCTGGTCGGCGGCGCCACCAGGCTCACCGATTCCGGTCTGTCGATCACGCAGTGGAAGCCGATTCACGGCGTCATCCCGCCGCTCAACGACGCCGAGTGGCAAGAGGAATTCCAGCTTTACCAGCAGATCCCGCAATATGCCGAACTCAACAAGGGCATGAGCATCGAGGCGTTCAAATCGATCTTCTGGTGGGAATGGGTGCACCGCATCCTGGCGCGCAGCGTCGGCCTGGTCTTTGCCTTGCCGATGCTGTTTTTCTGGGCGACGCGCCGCATCGAGCGCGGTCTGGGGCCGAAACTCATGGGCATTCTCCTCCTCGGCGGCCTGCAAGGCGCCATCGGCTGGTGGATGGTGGCATCAGGTCTGGTCGACCGCGTCTCCGTCAGCCAGTACCGGCTGGCCACCCACCTGACACTCGCCGCGCTGATCTTCACCGCGACCATGGTCGTGGCGCGTGGGCTGGCGCCGCATTCCGAGCCGGCCGCCGATCGTTCGACGCGGAGGCTGGCCGGCTTCATTGTGCTCTTGGCGCTGATCCAGATCTATCTCGGCGGCCTGGTCGCCGGGCTTGACGCCGGCCTGAGCTACAACACCTGGCCGCTGATGGACGGCAAGATCGTCCCGGGCGATCTGCTGATCCTCGAGCCGGTGTGGCGCAACTTCTTCGAAAGCCCGAAGACGGTGCAGTTTGTCCACCGGCTCGGCGCCTATACGGTGTTCATCGTGGCCTTGTGGCACATGATCGCCACGCGCAGGAGGCTGCCAGGCTCAACGCACGCTCGCCGTGCGACGCTGCTGTTTCTGCTGGTGCTGGTGCAGGCCTCGATCGGCATCGGCACGCTGCTGATGCACGTGCCGCTGCATATGGCGCTGACCCATCAGGGATTTGCGCTCATCGTGTTGGGCTTTGCATCAGCCCATTGGCGCGGCACCAAGGGCGCCTATCCCTTGCCGCACGAAATCGCGCTCAGGAGCTGATCCCTGGAGCAATTCCAGGAAAAGTGTGAAACGGTTTTCCCGGGAAAAGCGCATAGCGCTTTCCCTTAGGGAATTGCGTCAAAACAAAAGGATAGATCGGCCAGTCACATCCAGAATTCGTTGGAAGACGTCGTTTTCTCGCCGTCGAATTCCGCCTGGCGCAACGCGGCGGCGGATGGTGCGGACTGGCCCTGATCGGCCTTGGCTGCCTTGTCGGCGGCCTTGAGCGCATCAAGCTTGGCCTGGGCCACGGCGATATCCTGCCGCACTTGCGCGGCCTTAACCTGATCCGTGATCGCCTTGGCCTGGTCTTCCAGATCCTGGATCTGCTTTTCGAGCGCGGCCTCCTGGGCTGCATTGCTCGACGAGCTGGACGAGGAGTACTGAGTTGCCTGGGAGGAACCCGAAATCGCGCTGACCATGACAAATCCCGAAGTGGAGCCGAGGCCAGTCAGTAGCCCATCGTGGTGAACAGGCGGTTACCACCGCGCCGTTGCCCCGTGCGATCAGAAGCTTGCCCGCACCGACCGGATCGCCTCGGCGATCGACAATTCGCGATTCTCCTCGACCGCGTTGTCGTCCTCATGATGCCAGGACGCCGACAGGCAACCATACGCGATGGCATGATCCAGAATGGCTGGCGGTGTCTGGCCCAGTGTTCTGGCAAAGATCTCGGCCATATACGCTGTTCGCTCCGGATCGAGACAGAGATTGTCCCGGTCGAGCGGGTTGTAGAACATGTTGGCGGCGTCGAAGCCGGGATCGCCAAGAACGCCCTTCGGATCGATCGCCAGCCAGCCGCGCGGCCCGTGCAGGATGTTTTCGTGGTGCAGGTCGCCATGCAGTGGCCTGATATCGCGCGGATTGGCCAGCAACCGATCGGCAATGACGGCGGCCTCGACATAGAGGCTGTCATGGCTGGCGTCACGGTCGGTTGCGGCTTTCCTGAACAGGCTTGAAAAACGCTCCCTGAGCGGCTGAAGCTCGGACGGGAAGGGGTCTTTCCCAGGCGAAAACAGCTTTGCCATGACATCCGCCGCAATTGCGGTCGCGGCAAAATCGCCCTGTTCGTCGAGAACCTGCTGCAGCAGGGTTTCACCGGCATATTCGAGCAGCATGCTGTGGCTGTCGCGGCCAAGCAGGCGTACCGCGCCTTCGCCGCGCCGCCAGGCGAGATAATGTTCGCCGCGCAGTTCGTCGGCGACATCGTCGAAGGGTTTCAGCGCCTTGACGATTGCCGGCGAGCCGTCTTCGCGGAAAACCTTCCAGATGCGGCTCGAAAAGGTTTCGGCAATGAGTTCTGGCGTGCTGATCTTCCAGCGCGCCGGAAAGGCTGGCGTCTCCATCAAAGGCCGAGCATCAGGTCCATGTTCTGGACGGCGGCACCCGAGGCGCCCTTGCCGAGATTGTCATAGACAGCCAGCAACAGCGCCTGCGCGCGTTTGTCGTTGGCGAAGACGTAGACCTTCATCCGGTTGGTGCCGTTGTAGATCTCCGGATCGATCTCCGGCATGCGCTCCGAATGCGCATAGGGCGCCACCTCGACCACGCCGCCCTTGATGGCGGCGAAATGGTCGGCAATCGCCGCATGCAGCTCCGCACCCGTCGGCACATGGTCGAGACCGCCCAGCTGCAATGGCACGACCGTGATCATGCCTTGCGCGAAATTGCCGACCGCCGGCTGCATGATCGGATCATGCGACAGCTTGGCATAGGCCCTCAGTTCCGGCACGTGCTTGTGCTGCAAGGTGAGGCCGTAGGGCAGGAATTCCGAGGCGTCCTCGCCCTTGGCGACGTAGTCCTCGATCATCGGCCGTCCGCCGCCCGAATAGCCCGAAATGCCGTTGACGGTGATCGGGAAATCGGCGGGTAGCAGGCCAGCGGTGACCAGCGGCCGCAGCGTCGCGATCGGTCCCTGCGGCCAGCAGCCGGGGTTGGCAACGCGTTTTGCCGAAGCAATTGTCTTCGCCTGCGTCTTGTCCATCTCGGCGAAACCATACGCCCAGCCCTCCGCCACGCGATGCGCGGTCGACGCGTCGATAACCTTGGTGGTGTCGTTGGCGATCAGCGAAACACTCTCCTTCGCCGCATCGTCGGGCAGGCACAGGATCGCGACATCGGCGGCATTGAGGAACTCGGCGCGTGCAGCCGTTTCCTTGCGGCGCTCGGCGGGAACCGAGATGATTTCCAGGTCGCCGCGCTCGGCAAGCAGCGCCTGGATCTGCAGACCGGTGGTGCCGTGTTCGCCGTCGATGAAGATTTTCGGTTTCATGGATTGATTAATTTCCCTGATATTTCAAGATTATATGCCCTGACCTTGATTCACCGCGGCGCCGTTGTGGTTGCCGTTGTTGTTCAGCTCTTCAAGCCGTGCCTTTCGCTCCGCCAGCAGGCCGAGATATTGCATGGCGACCATCGAACCGGCGATCGCCGTTATATCGGCGTGATCATAGGCCGGCGCAACCTCTACGACATCGGCGCCGACAATATCGATCTGGTTGAGCTGGCGCAGCGTCGACAGGATTTTTGCCGAGGACGGTCCGCCGGCAACCGGCGTGCCGGTTCCCGGTGCATAGGCCGGATCGAGGCAGTCGATGTCGAAGGTGAGGTACGTCTTCTTGCCGCCGGTGCGGTCGACGATGGCGTAGGCGATATCGGACGCCCGCATCTCCTCGATTTCATGGCCGTAGAGGATCTTGATGCCGAACGTGTCGGGTGCATGGGTACGGATGCCGATCTGGATCGAACGGTCGGGATCGATGATGCCTTCCTTGACGGCGCGGCCGACGAAGGAGCCATGGTCGATGCGCTTGCCGTCGTCCGGCCAGGTATCCTGATGCGCGTCGAACTGCACCAGGGCGAGCGGGCCATGGATGGCGGCATGCGCCTTGAGCAGTGGCCAGGTGACGAAATGGTCGCCGCCCAGCGTCAGCAGGAAGGCGCCTGTTTTGAGGATCTTCGCGGCTTCGCGCTCGATCGTGCCGGGCGTCTTCTGGTGGTTGCCTGAGTCGAGCAGGCAATCGCCATAGTCGACGACCGCCAGATGCTCGAACAGATCGCGTGAAAACGGGTATTGCGGGTCGTTGTCGAGGATCGCCGAGGCGCGGCGAATCGCCTGCGGCCCGAAACGAGCGCCGGGCCGGTTGGTGACGGCGGCGTCGAAGGGAATGCCCCACACCACCGCATCCGCCCCCTTCACGTCCTTCGTGTATTTGCGCCGCATGAACGACAGCGCGCCGGAATAGGTCGGCTCGAACGCGGCGCCCGTTTTGGAACGGGCGGTGAAGGCGTTGTCGATGTTGTTGTTCGCCATTACGGATCCTCGTTTTTCGTCGGGGTGCAACAACTACAGAACCGGCACGGAAGATGCCAGTCACAGCTTGGGGAGACAAAACGGCGCCGCCCGAGTGCCACGGCAAGACAGGATTTGTATCATCATGACGCAGACCGCGTTTCTTAATCCTCCCCATCCCGCCGTGTCGACCCACACCGGTACGATCGCCGGAGAACGCTTCCTGGTCCTCGATTCGTGGCGTGGCATCTGCGCGCTTCTGGTCACGCTGTTTCACTTCCCGACCGGTTCGACGGTTTCGCAAAGCGCCTTCATCGGTTCGTCCTACCTCTTCGTCGATTTCTTCTTCGTTCTGTCCGGCTTCGTCATCGCCAGCAGCTACGGCAATCGGCTGAGCCGGCCTGAAGAGGCTGCTCGCTTCGCGCTGGTTCGTTTCGGCCGCATCTATCCGCTGCATCTGCTTATGCTGGCCGCCTTTGCCGGCTTCGAACTGCTGCGGCTGATGTTGCCGCAACTGCATGGCACCGGGGCTGCGCCTTTTACCGATGGTTTCGACCCTGGGAGTCTGCTTGCCAATCTTTTCCTGCTGCAGGGTGTCGGCTTCGAGGATCAATTGACCTGGAATGCGCCAAGCTGGAGCATTTCGGCGGAGTTCTTCGCCTATCTCTTGTTTGCCGGCGTGGTGTTCGTCGCCGGCGCGCGCGCCTGGATATGGTTCGTCGCCGCCGCCGTCACCGCGCCGCTGTTCCTGCTTGGCTTCTCGACCCATCATATGGATGTATCCTTCGATTTCGGCTTCATCCGCTGCCTGTACGGCTTCTCGCTGGGCGCCTTGCTGGCCTGGTTTCAGCATGATTCCATTGCAGAGGCGCGACAGGCCCTCGCCGGGAGTGGCCCGCGGATGGACTGGACCTTTGCCGAGATCGTCATGGTGGCCGTTATCGTGCTTTTCGTCTCGCTGGCGGGCGACAATGATTTCGGCATCGCGGCACCCCTGGTGTTCGCGCTCGCACTGTTTCTCTTCGCCCATGAAGGCGGCTGGATCAGCGCCTTGCTGAGGGCTCCGTTCATGCTGACGCTCGGCGCGCTGTCCTACTCCATCTACATGGTCCACATCTTCGTCCAGGCGCGCATGATCAATGTCGCGGGGCTCGTCGAGCGCAAGCTCGGCCTCGGCCTGATCGGTGACTTCATGCTGCGCGGCCAGCCTGCCACAGGCTTCGGCGCAGGATGGACAGGCGCTGCGGCGATCGTCGTCATGCTCGCCGCCACCATTGCCGCCTCCTGGATCACCTGGCGTTTCATCGAAATGCCGGCCATGGCGTGGTTCCGCCGGCTCTCGAAACGCATCTGACGCATTCCGCTAGCCGGCTTCGTTCACCTGGATGTCACGGGCATCGCCTATCCCGATTTCGATCCGGCAAGGAGCGATTCTCGATGCGGACCCTCTGGCTGAGCCTTCTGTTTTCCGCGGCACTAGCGGCGGCCTGTGGCCACACCTTGGCTGGCGAAACCCGCGCCAGACAGATCCTCGACCGCTTCGAGCATGCCAACCAGTGGCGCGACCACATCATGGTGGCCGCGCATCGCGCCGGCAGCATGCAGGCCGGCAAGACGCTCTATCCGGAAAACTCGATTGCCGCCGTCGAAGGCTCGATCGCCATGGGCGCCGAAATCGTCGAGGTCGACATCAGGCGCTCGAAGGACGGCGAATTCGTCGTCATGCATGACAGCTGGCTCGACCGCACCACGACCTGCAAGGGCGAGGTGGTCAAGCGCACGCTGGCCGAACTGAAGACCTGCCGGCTGGTGGTCGAGGGCACAGGCGTCGTCACCGATGAGACGGTGTCGACGCTGCGCGAGATGCTGCTGGCGACCAGGGACAGGATCCTCATCAACCTCGACAACAAGCTCGACGTCGGAGATCTCGCAGGCATGATTGCGGTCGCTCGCGATCTCGGCATGGCCGAGCAGGTCATCGTCAAGGAGAACCTGTGGAACCAGAGCAGGATCACCACGGTCAAGGCCGCCATGGATGCCATCGGCGGCGGCTTCCAGTTCATGCCGATTGTTGCAGACGACGCTGTGCGCGATGCCGGTTTTGCCGAGACGGTCGACCACGCCTTTTCGCCGCGCGCGATCGAGCTGATCAACTGGCGGGCAGGCGCCGAGACGCTGACCGAGACCGGCGGACCGCTGTTCAGCACGCGCATGCGCGCGGCCGCCGTGAGAGGCAACTGGCACATCTGGGCCGATACCTACGCCATCGTCAACAAGCCGGGCGGCTTCCTTGCCGGCGGCCGAGGCGATGAACTGGCGGTCCAGGCCAGCCTGCCGCGCGAAAGCTGGGGTTTTTGGGCCGATCGCGGCGCCACCATCCTCCAGACCGATGAGCCGAAAGCGGCAATCGACTGGCTGGCAGCGAACGGTTTTCGTGTTCCTTATGCCGACGAGACGCGGCCGGTTGAGCCGGCGAATACGGCGAGTATCAACTAGGAACGGGGCGTAGAAATTGCGAATCTCCCCCCTTGAGGGGGAGATGGCCGGCAGGCCAGAGGGGGTCACCGCGCACAGAGCGCCAACCTCCATCTGCCGCCGGAGGGCGCGCCCGGTCGTACCGACCCCCTCTGTCGCCTTTGGCGACATCTCCCCCTCGAGGGGGGAGATAGGTTCCGTGCTTTACGCCGCCAGCGCCACGCCATCCAGCTTGCTGAGCGCATCCTGCGGCAGTTCGAGCCCGGCAGCCGCTAGGTTCTCCCTGAGATGCCCGACCGACGATGTCCCGGGGATCAGCAGGATATTGGGCGCGCGGCGCAGCAGCCAGGCGAGCGCGACCTGCATCGGCGTGGCGCCGAGGCGCTTCGCCACATCGGACAGCGTCGAAGACTGCAGCGGGTTGAAGCCGCCGAGCGGAAAGAACGGCACATAGGCGATGCCCTCGCGGGCGAGGTCGTCGATCAGGGCGTCGTCGCCGCGATGCGCCAGATTGTACTGGTTCTGCACACAGACGATCTCGGCGATCCGGCGTCCTTGCGCAATCTGCGCAGCCGTCACGTTGCTCAGTCCGATATGCCTGACCAAGCCCTTTCGTTGAAGCTCGGCCAGCACGGTGAGCGGCGCTTCGATCGACCCTTCGGCGGGGCCATGGGTGTCGAACATGATGCGCAAATTAACCACATCGAGCACTTCGAGCCCGAGATTGCTTAGATTGTCGTGTACCGCCTGGGTCAGGGCTTCGGGAGAAAAGGCCGGCAGCCATGAACCATCCGCACCGCGGCGGGCGCCGATCTTGGTGACGATGATGAGATCGTCGGGGTAGGGTGCCAGCGCCTCGCGGATGAGCCGGTTGGTGACGTGCGGACCATAGAAGTCGCTGGTGTCGATGTGGTCGACGCCTTGTGCGACCGCTTCGCGCAGCACGGCCAATGCCGCGTCATGGTCTTTCGGCGGTCCGAACACGCCGGGTCCGGCGAGCTGCATGGCGCCGTAGCCGAGCCGCTTCACGGTATGGCTGCCAAGGGTGAAGGTGCCGGCCTGTTGAATATTGGACATGGATTGATCTCCTTTGAGGAGGCAGAGATAGTCGCTGCTCGATCCTGTGATAATCGGGTACAATCCACACAGGCTGTACGGAATTGCGAACAATGATGGACCTCAGTGATCTGAACGCTTTCGTGGCAGTGGCTCGCGCCGGCGGCTTCCGCAATGGCGCGCGTGCCAGCGGCGGCAGCGCGTCGGGCTTGAGCGAGGCGGTGCGTCGCCTCGAGACACAGCTCGGGGTCAGGCTGTTCAACCGAACGACGCGCAGCGTTGTCCCGACCGAGGCCGGCCTCAGCCTGCTGGAACGGCTCGGCCCGGCGCTGTCGGAGGTGGAGGCGGCGCTGGACGTGGTGAATGGCTTTCGCGACAGGCCGGCGGGCTCGTTGCGGCTCAACGTGCCGGTGAGTGCGGCGCGGCTGATATTGCCTGACATCGTCCCGGGTTTTCTCGCCGCTTATCCCGGTATCCGGCTGGAGGTGATCGCCGACGAGAACTTTGTCGACGTGCTGGCGGCCGGCTGCGACGCCGGCATCCGCTACGACGAGCGCCTGGAGCAGGACATGATCGCGGTGCCGATCGGACCGCGTGTGCAACATTTCGCCACCGCCGCCAGCCCTGCCTATCTGGATCGCCATGGACGGCCGGAACACCCGAGCGACCTGCTTGGACATTCCTGCGTGCGCGGCCGCTTTGCCAGCGGTGCGATGCTGCCATGGGAATTCGAGCGCGACGGCGAGGTGGTGCGGGTCGATCCGACGGGGCCATTGATCGTGCGGATCGGCGGGGCAACCGACCTTGCCGTCGATGCGGCCATCGCCGGCACCGGCATCATCGGCCTCTTCGAGGGCTGGCTTCGCCCTTATTTCGACAGCGGTGCCCTTGAGCCGGTGCTCGAGCCGTGGTGGCAGAGTTTTCCCGGACCGTTTCTCTACTATCCCGGCCGCCGCCTGGTGCCGGCCCCGCTGCGGGCGTTCATCGATTTCATCAGGGCCGGCAAGTCCTGAAGCCCATCGCGAGCATGAGTTGCGTCGGCGCCATCACCCAACCCGGCGCTCCGCGCCGACCTCTCCATCGAGGGGAGGTAGGGCGCCGCGCTCTTTTACCTCCCCTTGATGGGAAGGTCGCGCCGCAGGCGCGGGTGGGGTGACTGCCGAGACGTAAACAAGAGCCCCAAAAGCAGAAGGCCGCCCGGAGGCGGCCTTTTCGATTGTCTGAAGATCCGGAACGCGTAGCGCTTCGAGAACTGGCCCCAAGCGCTTCTTAACGCTTGGAAAACTGGAAGCTACGACGGGCTTTCGCCTTGCCGTACTTCTTGCGCTCGACGACGCGGCTGTCGCGGGTCAGGAAGCCGCCCTTCTTGAGCACGGCGCGCAGCGTCGGCTCATAGTAGGTCAGCGCCTTGGAGATGCCGTGGCGCACGGCGCCGGCCTGGCCGGAAAGGCCGCCGCCGACGACAGTGGCGACGATGTCGTACTGGCCCGAACGGTTGGAGGCGATGATCGGCTGGTTGAGGATCATCTGCAGGACCGGGCGCGCGAAATAGGTCGCGAATTCCTTGTCGTTGACGATGATCTTGCCCGAGCCGGGCTTCACCCAGACACGCGCAATGGCGTTCTTGCGCTTGCCGGTGGCATAGGCGCGGCCCGACTTGTCGAGCTTCTGGACGTGGACGGGGGCTGCCGGCTGCGTGTTGGTGTTGCCGGTGGCGGCGCCCAGTTCTGCGAGCGAGGAAAGCTCAGCCATCTTATGCGACCTTCTTGTTCTTGGAATTCAGCTTGGCCACGTCGAGAACCTGGGGCTGCTGGGCGACATGCGGATGCTCGGCGCCTGCATAGACGCGCAGGTTCTTCATCTGGCGACGGCCGAGCGGGCCACGCGGCACCATGCGCTCAACGGCCTTCTCGACGACACGCTCGGGGAAACGGCCCTCGAGCAGCTGGCGCGCGGTGCGCTCCTTGATGCCGCCGGGGTGGCCGGTGTGCCAGTAATAGACCTTGTCGGTGAACTTCTTGCCGGTGAACACCACCTTGTCGGCATTGATGACGATGACATTGTCGCCGTCGTCGACATGCGGGGTGAAGGTCGGCTTGTGCTTGCCGCGGAGATGATTGGCGATGACAGTGGCCAGACGACCGACGACGAGACCTTCGGCGTCGATCAGGATCCACTTCTTCACCACATCCGCAGGCTTCTGCGAAAAGGTTGTCATGTTTTCTGCTTTCGGTTCGGACCTTCATAAGGGAAGGCGTTTCTTGTTGCTTGGATTGGCGAAAAGCGCTTGCCCGCCGCCAATAACAAAACGGCGGCCTTTGCGGGCCGCTGCTTCGTGAGGGGCTTATAGGCGAGGGTGGTTGTGGCGTCAAGGCGCACGAGAAGGCTGAATGGCAGGTAAAGCAAAGTAAAAACAACGCCTTAAGTAAAAGGTATTATTTTACCACATCGACCACAGGCGCTTGCCTGGGGCGGCCTCAGTGCTTTGCCTCGATTTCCCTGCGCGCGGCGGTGGAAAGGAACGCTGATCGCGTAATGCCGCGCTCGCGGGCGGCGGCGTCGATCGCCCGCAAAACACCGCGCTCGAAAGTGACGTTCGCCCTGACGACGGCGCTGTCATTGTCGATGAGCGGCACCGAGACCAGATAGCCGCCTTCGGCAAGCGCGTTGCGTATGTCGGGAAGGGCCACAATTGCTTCGTGGCTGGACGGTTCGGGAACAGGCATGTCCTCCGCCCACAATTGCAAGGCCTCAACGGCGTTAGGCACGATGTCTTCCGCTGCGTCCGCGGCCGAAAAGCAGCCGGGAATGTCCGGAAAGCGGATGCCGAACGCGCTGTCGAGATCTTTGTCGACCAAGGCGAAATAGTTCTTCATCACGGCCTCCAGGACGCGTCAACCTATCTTGATCCAACCAGCTTGCTTGGCGATCGCGCGAGCAGTGCCGGTCGGCAGATCCTTCTCGGGATGCGGAACAATCAACACGATCTCGCCCTTCCGGAATTTGTGGTGCGAGCCGCGCACGGAAATCAGCTCGAACCCGTCCTCCCTGAGGCGCTTTACGATCCTGCGGCTGTCACGTTCGAGCAAAAATCACCTATGCGCATATATATACACATCAAAGGAAAATTCAATCGTCAGTTACGTTTCGGCGGGATCGAATAGGTGCCGGTGGCGTGCGCGATTGTGTGTCCGTCCGGGCCGGCGACGATGTCGATGTCGAACACCATCAGGCTCTTTCCGAGTTTCAGGATGCGGCAGTGGCCATCGATCGGTCCGGTCTCGGCCTTGCGGACGAAATTGATGTTGAGATTGGTAGTGACCGAGAGCGCATCCGGGCCGGCATGCGAAAGCACGCAGACATAACCGCCGATGTCGGCCAGCGTGAACAGCGAGGGACCGGACACCGTGCCGCCGGGACGCAGATGCCGCTCGCCGGCATTGAGCCGCACAATACAGCCGCCTGGGAACACGTCGATCGCCTCGTAATATCTAAACTGCTCGTTGAGTTGCGGATAGACGGTCTCCATCAGCGCGTTGATTTGTTGTGCGGTCAGCACCGGCTTGAGATTGGAATGGGCGGGCATGTCGGCCTCTCGTTTTGTGCATGCCGGTATGAGCGCAGCGCGGCATTTCTGGCAACCTTCGTCGCTTGGCGCAAGCGATCGGTGGTGGACGAAACCCGATCCGGTATTAGATACTCTGACAGCCCCGAGCGGAATCGCGGAGACCCTATCCATGGCCGAAATCCTTGCCATCAAGCCTGCTCCCGTTGACGGTCCGGTTGCCGCAAGGCTGGACAAGGGCGTGCTGCGCCTGACGCTCGCCAATCCACCCGCCAACGCGCTGTCGCTGGCAGTGATGGCGGCGCTGACGGCGGAACTCGAGCGCGCCAGGGCCGACAAGGCCGTTCGCGTCATCATTTTGTCGGCGTCCGGCAAGGTGTTCTGCGCCGGCCATGATCTCAAGGAAATGACCGCGCGGCGCGCCGATGCCGATCATGGCAAGGCCTTCTTCGAAGAGACGTTTGCTGCTTGTGCCGCGCTGATGCAGGCGATTGTGCGTCATCCACTGCCCGTGATTGCCGAAGTTGAGGGCCTCGCCACCGCCGCCGGGCTGCAACTGGTCGCCAGTTGCGATCTGGCGATTGCCTCGCATGAGGCGACCTTCTGCACGCCAGGCGTCAACATCGGCTTGTTCTGCTCGACGCCGATGGTGGCGCTGTCGCGCAACGTCTCGCGCAAGCATGCGATGGAGATGCTGTTGACCGGCGAGACGATCGATGCGGCGACCGCCAAGGAATTCGGCCTGGTCAACCGCGTCGTGCCGCGCGAATATCTGAATCAGATTGTCACCAAATACGCGCAAACCATTGCTTCCAAATCATCTTTGGTGGTCAAGACCGGCAAGGAAGCTTTTTACGCGCAGGCCGAAATGGGACTGGCGGACGCCTATGCCTACGCCGGCCGCGTCATGGTCGAGAACATGCTTGCGCGCGACGCCGAGGAAGGCATCGGCGCCTTCATCGGCAAGCGCAAGCCGGAGTGGGCGGACGAATAGGAGCAGCACCATGGAACCCCGCATCTCCATCATCACGATCGCCACCGACGATCTCGACGGCGCCGTGCGCTTCTACGAAGCGATGGGGCTGACCCGTCACACCGGCATCACCGAGGGTGTCGCCTTCTTCCAGATGGGCGGCGTCATTCTCGGCCTGTTTCCGCGCGCCAGCGCCGAGGAGGATTCGGGTGTTGCCTTTTCCGGCGCACCGTCCGCTGTCTATCTCGCCTACAACACCCGTTCCGACACGGAGGTCGATGAAGTCCTCGCCAGGGCCGAGAAAGCCGGCGGCCGCATCGTCAAGCCGGCCGGGCGCGCCTTCTGGGGCGGCTGGTATGGCTATTTCGCCGACGCCGACGGGCATGTCTGGGAAGTGGCGCACAATCCGGCCTTTCCTATCGCGGAAGACGGCACGATCTCGCTGCCCGATTGATGGCCTACCGCAAGCAGCTGACGCGGCTCAAGGCACCCTATCTCAAGCGTATTCTGCTCGACCCCGCGCGGGTCGAGGATTGGGAAAAATACCCCTGGAACCTGCCGCTGTTTCGCGGCCACGACTTCGAACTCGAATTCACCACGCCGATCACCATTATCGTCGGCGAGAACGGCACCGGCAAATCGACGCTGCTCGAGGCGATCGGCGCGCTGGCCGGCTATGACGAAGCAGGCGGCGGCAAGGGCTACCGGCCGGTCGACCATTCCAGCGCCATCGACAAGAGCGGTGCTGCGCTAGCAGACACGTTCCGTGGCCACTGGCTGCCGAAAGTCACCGCCGGCTGGTTCTTTCGCGCCGAGTCCTTTTACTCCATCGCCCGCTACCTCGATCAGGCGGCGCTGGAATCTGGCGGGGCGCCTCCCGATTTCCTGTCCTGGTCGCATGGCGAGGGGTTCATCCGCTTTTTCGAGGAGCGCTGCCGCAGGCAAGGCATCTACATCCTCGACGAGCCCGAGAGCGCGCTGTCTCCCTCGCGCCAGATCGAGCTGCTCAAGATGCTGCGGCGCATGGACCGGTCGGGCACCGCGCAGGTGATCATGGCGACGCATTCGCCATTGCTGATGGCCTGTCCCGGCGCACAACTGTTCCGCATCAGCCGGTTTGGGCTGGAACCCGCCGACTTTCGTGATACCGACCACTTCCGCATGCTGCGCGATTTCAGCAATGACCCCGATGGTTTTCTCGACGAGGCGTTGTATGAGGACGACCATGAACCACGATAGCTACGACAACACCTACATCGCCGGCATCCTCAACTCGGTGAAGACCATCGCCATGGTCGGCGCATCCGCCAATGATGTGCGGCCAAGCTATTTCGTGCTGAAATATCTGCTCGCCAAGGGCTTTTCGGTATTCCCGATCAATCCTGGTCAGGCCGGCAAGGAAATCCTCGGCCGGATGACTTATGCCAGGCTGGCCGATATTCCGGAGCCGATCGACATGGTCGACATTTTTCGCGCGCCGACGGCAGTGCCCGGCATAGTCGATGAGGCGTTGCGGCTCGATCCCTTGCCGAAAGTGATCTGGATGCAGCTTGGCGTGCGCCATGACGAGGCAGCCGCCCGCGCCGAGGCCGCCGGCGTCAAGGTGGTGATGAACCGCTGCCCCAAGATCGAATACGGTAAACTATCCGGCGAGATCGGCTGGACCGGCGTCAACTCCGGCGTACTGTCGTCGAAGAAGCCGCTGATGCGCTCCGGATTCCAGAGTTTCGGCGTGCGCCAGAAGTAGGCGAGGGGCAACAGCGCAAAATTATTCCGGCAAACGCCGTATTTTCCTGCCGCTTGATAGAAGGTCCTGCACGGAAGGGTATTTTCTTCTTTGCATTCGAGGCCGGGGTTCGCCAAGAATGCCCGGCGAATTTCAGAAGGTTTTTCAGGGAGGTTTTCAGTGACCCGCACGCCAGGTTTCAATACGCTCGCCGTTCACGCCGGCGCCAAGCCCGACCCGGCGACCGGCGCTCGTGCCACGCCGATCTACCAGACGACCTCCTTCGTCTTCGACGATGCCGACCATGCCGCCTCGCTGTTCGGGCTAAAAGCCTTCGGCAACATCTACACCCGCATCATGAATCCGACGCAGGCAGTTCTGGAAGAGCGTATGGCGGCACTCGAAGGCGGCACGGCGGCTCTTGCGGTCGCCTCCGGCCACGCCGCGCAGGTGATCGTGTTCCACAATCTGATGCAGCCGGGCGACAATTTCGTTGCCGCCAACAAGCTTTATGGCGGTTCGATCAACCAGTTCGGCCATGCCTTCAAGAATTATGGCTGGGAGGTACGCTGGGCCGATACCAACGACATCTCGACCTTCGAAAGCCAGATCGATGACAGGACCAAGGCGATCTTCATCGAGAGCCTCGCCAATCCGGGCGGCACCTTCGTCGATATCGAGAAGATCGGCGACATTGCGCGCAAGCATGGCCTGCCGCTCATCGTCGATAACACGCTGGCCTCGCCCTACCTGATCCGGCCGATCGAGCATGGCGCCGACATCGTCGTCCATTCGCTGACCAAGTTCATCGGCGGCCACGGCAATTCGATCGGCGGCGCCATCGTCGATGGCGGCACCTTCGACTGGTCGAAGTCGGGCAAGTACCCGATGCTGTCGGAGCCGCGCCCCGAATATGGTGGCCTCATCCTGCATGAAACCTTCGGCAATTTCGCTTTCGCCATTGCCGCGCGTGTGCTCGGCCTGCGCGACCTCGGCCCGGCGATCTCGCCGTTCAATGCCTTCCTCATCCTGACCGGCCTGGAAACCTTGCCGCTGCGCATGCAGCGCCACTGCGACAACGCCGTGACGGTCGCTGCCTGGCTGTCCAATCACCCCAAGGTCGCTTCGGTGAACTACCCCGGCCTTCCCAGCGACAAGAACAACGCGCTGCAGAAGAAGTACTCCCCACTTGGCGCCGGCGCCGTGTTCACCTTCGCTCTGAAGGGCGGCTATGACGCCGGCGTCAAATTCGTCGAGGCGCTCGAACTGTTCTCGCACCTCGCCAATGTCGGCGACACCAAGTCGCTGGTCATCCACCCGGCCTCGACCACGCACCGCCAGCTTTCCGACGAGCAGAAGGTCAAGGCCGGCGCGGGACCGGACACGGTGCGGCTGTCGATCGGCATCGAGAACGTCAACGACATCGTCGCCGACCTCGAACAGGCGCTTGCCAAGGTCTGAGCGCATTACCCTCCCCTGCGCGGGGAGGGCATAGTGATATCGGAAAGAGGCCATTCTTGTCGCGGTCGACGCCGGCATAAAATCAAGCATTTGGTGTCAGCAGACCGTGCGCGCGGTCTGAAATAAAGGAAATTGAACGCTGCACCAGTGCCGCCCGCAGCACTTGAAACCATGCCCGGGTCTTCCATGTAATACGCAATAGCGCACAACTTTCCGAATGAGGAAGCGCCGGCAGATGAGTCTGCTCCACACCAGCAATTCAACAGAGCATCGCCGTGCCGGCCATCGTTGGCCGGCAGCGTTAACAACAGAGCGTTTTCCTCTTCGTTGTCAGACGAAGGGAGATACACAATGGCAAAGGTCGTTTGCGTCCTCTATGACGATCCGGTCGACGGTTATCCGACAAAATATGCGCGGGACGGCCTGCCAAAGCTCGACCGCTATCCCGGCGGCCAGACACTTCCCACGCCGAAGGCCATCGACTTTGAACCGGGGGTCTTGCTCGGTAGCGTGTCGGGCGAACTCGGCTTGAGGAAATTTCTCGAAAGCGCGGGCCATAGCCTGGTGGTGACCTCAGACAAAGACGGCCCCGCCAGCATTTTTGAACGCGAACTCGTTGACGCCGAAATCGTGATCTCGCAGCCGTTCTGGCCGGCATATCTGACCGAAGAACGAATAGCCAAGGCAAGCAGACTGAAGCTTGCGATCACCGCCGGCATCGGATCCGACCATGTCGATCTTCAGGCCGCCATGGACCGCGGCATCACGGTCGCCGAGGTGACTTACTGCAATTCGATCAGCGTGTCCGAGCATGTGGTCATGATGATCCTGGGGCTCGTGCGCAACTACATCCCGTCCTACCAGTGGGTCGTGAAAGGCGGCTGGAATATCGCCGACTGCGTCGCACGCTCCTACGATATCGAGGGAATGCAGATCGGAACCGTCGGTGCCGGCCGGATCGGGAGCGCGGTGCTGCGCCGGCTGAAGCCGTTCGACGTCAAGTTGCACTACACCGATCGCCACCGCCTGCCTGAGGCGGTCGAGAAAGAGCTTGGCGTCACCTTCCACAAGGACCCCGCATCCATGGTCGGCGTCTGCGACGTGGTGACGATCAATGCGCCTCTGCATCCGGAGACGGAAAACCTCTTTGACGAGACGATGATCGCCAGGATGAAACGCGGCGCCTATCTGGTGAACACGGCGCGCGGCAAGATCTGCAATCGTGACGCTATCGCCCGCGCGCTGGAGAGTGGCCAACTCGCCGGCTATGCCGGTGACGTCTGGTTCCCGCAGCCGGCTCCCAAGGACCATCCGTGGCGATCGATGCCGCATCACGGCATGACGCCGCACATCTCAGGATCGTCGCTCTCCGCCCAGGCGCGCTACGCCGCGGGCACCCGCGAAATTCTGGAATGCTGGTTCGAAGGCCGGCCGATCCGTGAGGAATATCTGATCGTCGATGGCGGCAAGCTCGCCGGCGCTGGCGCTCATTCCTACAGCGCCGGCGACGCCACCCGCGGTTCGGAAGAGGCGGCACGCTTCACGCGGCGAATATGATCTACATACGACACAGTGAGGTGCGTTCCCAACGCCACAGATTTCTAGCTGGAGCCTCCGGAAATCGATCCGATTTTCGGGGTTGTGCGCTTGACGACCTTCCTCACAAAGGGAGAGGGTAAGCCCGCTACAGCGGAGCCTTTCATGAGCGCAGCGACTTTCCTTTCCCTCGACGCCAACAGCGTCGAGGCCGAGCCTGGCTCGCCTGCGCCGGATCGCCTGATTTCAGGTGATCCGAAATTCCTCACCTGGAACGTCGAGGAGCGGGAAGGCGGCCTCTACGCCGGCATCTGGGAATCGACCCCCGGCAAGTGGCGCATCGTCTACGACGAGTGGGAGTTCTGCCACATCCTGTCCGGCGTTTCGGTGATCGCGGAGGATGGCGGGCAGGCGCGCACCGTCAAGACCGGCGACAGTTTTGTCCTGAGGCCCGGCTTCAAGGGTAGCTGGGAAGTGCTTGAAACGACTCGCAAGGAGTATGTGATCAAGCTGTAGGCATCGGGAACGGATCAGACGACGCGATCGATATCGCTGTCCGAAAATCCGTATCGCGCCATCATCTGCCGGTGCCAGTCGCTGCCCAGCAACTCATCGAGGCAGGAATCGATACGCCGGAGCAGGGCGCTGTTGCCCTTGGCGATCGCGAAGGCACCGGCCGACGGCTGCTTTTCAATCGGGGGAACCTCTACAAGCCCAAGCGGCATATCGGGCCGCCGGATCAGATAGCCTCGATGCGCCATCGCAACGCTGGCATAGGCGTGCACCGTCCCGATGGCCACTGCGTCCGCCGCATCCGCCTGCGTTGCGAACATCCTGACTTGCTCAGGCGCGATTCCGTTGTGTAACGCCGTAAGATGCTGAACCTGGTCGGTTATGACGCCAATCAACGCCGTCCGGTCACTGGCAATGGATTGGTAGCTGCGAAAGCCGCGCGGATTGTCTTTCACGACCAGCAGTCCGTCCTGCAATGCCCAGATCGGCCGGGTGAAGTCGACAAGCCGCCTGCGCTCTTCGGAGACGAACAGTCCGGTCGTCATGGTCCATCGGCCGTCAACCAACCCTGGCAGCAAGTCGGCGAATTCGGTCTCGATCGGCTTGAAGCTCGCCAATCCGAGCATCTCACCGAGCCTGCGTGCAAGCTCGACGTCACAGCCTGAGACCTCGCCCAATGCATCGGCAAAGCAGAATGGCGGCTCTTCCAGGAAGGCGAATTTCAACTCGGTCATGTCAGGCAAACCGGCGCCATCCTATTTCCCCGGAAACTGACCGAGGCAGCCCTAGGCCCGCGATCGTCAGAAGCCGACGGCGAGCGTTTCCAGCCCATGGAAATGGTAAGTGTCGCGGGAGCGCGCCTCTTCAGCAAGATGGAGCTTTGGGTGCCGCTCGAACAGGGTTTTCAGTGATACCTGCAATTCGAGCCGGGCCAGAGGCGCACCGATGCAGAAATGGATGCCGGCGCCGAAGGATACGTTCTTCTGGTCCGCGCGGCCGGGCCGGAAGGCTTGCGGTTCGACGAAGGCGCGCGGATCATGATTGGCCATGCCGAGCAGCAGCCCGATCGTCTGGCCCGGCTGCACGACGATGCCGGGCGAGACTTCGATCTCCTGATAGGCGTAGCGCGTGAACATGTGCAGAGGCGCGTCGATGCGCAGGCATTCCTCGACCGTGGCAGCGGTCGCTTCGGGTGAGGTGAAGAAGCGGCTGACATCGCCGCCTTGCACCAGGATTGAGCGGACGGCATTGCCGGTCTGATGCACAGTCGCTTCATGGCCGGCATTGAGCAGCAGGATCGCCGAGGACACCATCTCGTCCTCCGACAGTTTTTGGCCGTCCTCTTGCGCCGAGATCAGCAGCGACAGCAGGTCGTCGCCGGGGTTCTTGCGTCGCTCGGTGACGTAACCGCGCAGGAAATCGGCAAATTCGCCTGCGGCGCGGTTGGCCGTCTCCTCGGTTTCGCGCGTGCGGCCATGCATGTACATGGCAACCATCTGGTGCGACCAGCCGAGCAGTTGCGGCCCCATCTCGACCGGCACGCCGAGCATTTCGGCAATGATGGTGATCGGCAGCGGCGCCGCAAAGGCCGGCAACAGGTCGACGGTCTTGCCCGGATCGAAACGGTCGATCAGGTCGTTGGCGAGCGCTTCGACACGCGGCCGCAGCCGTTCGACCTGGCGCGAGACGAAGGCACGGTTGACCAGCGTTCGAAGCCGCGCGTGCACCGGCGGCTCCAGCTCCAGCATCGAATTGGCTTCTATGCCGTCGAAAGCGCTGAGATGGCTGCGGTCTTGACCAATGCCGCGACTGTCCGGAATGCCGGCCGGGTTCTGGCGGCCGAAGCGCCGGTCGCGCAGCAGCCGGTTGACGTCGTCAAAGCCGCCAAAGCACCAGAAGCCGAATTCTTCCCAGAAGAATGCATTCGATGCGTCGTGCAGAAAGGCATAGGCCTCGTATGGGTTTTGAAAAAAGGCCGGCTCGTGCGGGTCAAGCCGCAGGTGGTGAGTGGCTGGATCAAAGGCCAAGGCGGTTGGTGTCAATTTGCTCATGCCAGACCAATAGCGCGGCTTGCCAGCCGGGTTCCAGACCGTATGTTGGCGCCCGCAACCCAATGCGTTGAGCCAGCCGGACCGGCTGCGGAAAGACTGAACTGATGAATGTCATTGTTGTCGGCGCGGGTATTGCCGGTCTCTCCACCGCGTGGTCGCTGGTCAAGGCGGGTCACAGCGTTTCGATCGTCGAGCAGGGACCGATCCCCAATCCGCTGGCCGCGTCGGGTGACCACCATCGCATCATCCGCCGCGCCTACCGGGCGGGAACCGGCTATGGCCGGCTGATCACCGAAGCCTATCAGGCCTGGGACGCGATGTGGGCCGATCTCGGCGAAAGCCATCTCGATGCGCGCGGATTTGTCTGCGTTTCGCGCGAGCCCGGCGATGAGGCCGAGGAATATCGCGAGGGCCTGGAAGAAGGCAATTTTCCTTTCGAATTGCTGGAGCCGGACGCGGCCGTGAAACGTTGGCCGTTCCTCGAAGCCGGTTCGTTCCGCTATGCCTATTTTTCGACCGAAGGCGGCGCGCTGCATTGCCGCAAGATCGCCTCCGGCCTGGCAAAGTGGCTGCGCGCCAACGGCGCCAATGTCTACGAACACAGCAAAGTCACCGCGGTTGACTCCGAGGCCGGCCATATCGTGCTCGAGAGCGGCGAGACCATGCAGGCCGACCGCATCGTCGTCACGGCAGGGGCCTGGGTATTGAAACTGTTCCCGGAGTTGGACGGCGAGCTGAAGACCTATCGAACCGCACTCGCCTATGTCGAACCGCCGGCCGACCTCGAGGCCGCCTGGCAGGCTTCACCCGTTGTCCTCGATGTCGGCGGCGCGGTCGACGGCTATGTGATCCCGCCCTCGGGCGGCGCCGGCATGAAATTCGGTTCCGGGCTGCACAGGGTGCCGACCAGCGATGCCGACTGGAATCGTCAGCCGGTGCCGGGCGAGGGCGAGGCGATCCGCAACCTGTTCTCGCCGCCGATCGCCCGGATCGAGGAATACAGGGTGACCGAGGTCGTCACCTGCGCCTACACCTTCACCGACGACGAGAAGTTCTTCGCCCATGCGCAAGGAAAATGCCTGATCGTCTCGGCTTGCTCCGGCCATGGCTACAAGTTCGGCGCAGCGGTCGGCCGGCGCGTTGCGGCGGCCGTTGGCAATGGCGATATCGCCGGCTTGACGGCATGGCTGCGAGCGGAGGTGGCCTAGTTTAAAACTGAAACCTGGGTCATGGGACCAATCTCCATAACGGGCGCCGGAATGGCAGATTGCGGGTCAACGCTGATCGGCTCCTACGACCAATATTGGTCGGTTCTTGCCATTGTGCTGATGGGAACTAAGCGTGTCGTTTTAACCGCTAGGCAAGGTTAAACCCAATCGAGAATGTCAGCGATGGGTGGAAATTGCTCTGTCCGGTTCTGAGCCATGATGCACTGAAATCGGATTGAACCGAGCCTGAAGATTGTCGAGAAGCCATGCGCCTGCGCGGCCGAGGGGACGGTCTCGCATATGCGCGGCGTAGATTGTCAGAGGGCCGTGAGCGCCGGCGGGATCGTCCTTGATCGGCAACGGGACGAGGCGGCCTTCGGCCAGAAGCGGCGTCACCAGATATTCGGGCATTCGGCACCAGCCAAACCCCGCGAGGAGGAAATCAAGTCGGCGCCCAAGCTCAACGAACCGCCACACCTTGGTTCCAACCACGCCGTAGCTTGGACTGTCCGGTGTAGACGGGTCGGACAGCACGAGTTGTACATGCTCATCCAGGTCCGGGTGGGTGAGGGGCCGGCCGAGCCGGGCAAGCGGATGGGTTGGCGCCACGACCGGGAGCAGCCGCACGCCGAGCAGCGGCAAAGCCACAATATCTTCAGGCGCGCTCGGCAGAAGGACGCAGAAGGCGAGCGCGGCATCACCCCGGCGCAATCGCCGCTCGGCGCCGCCCAGCCCCTCGGTCGAGAAGCTCACCGGCAGGTGAGGAAAGACCTCGCGGAGCGCATGCAGGCTATCGATGAAGGGCGCAGTGGGCACCAATGGATCGATCGCGACCGCAAGCTCGGGCTCAAGTCCATCCCGCGTGCCGGCAGCCATCGCCTCGAAACGCGCCGTGCCTGAGAGGACGATACGAGCCTGAGCGACCAGCGCGCGGCCCACATCAGTCAGGAGCGGGCGATAATTGCTGCGGTCGAAGAGGGTGACCCCCTGTACGTCTTCCAGCGTTGCGATGGTCTGACTGATCGCGGATTGGGCACGGTGGAGCTTACGGCCAGCAGCCGAGAAGCTGCCCGTTTCAACAATCGCCACCAGCACGCGTAGCTGGTCCAAGGTCAAACTGCCGAGCATCCATCATCCAAACTGATAGAGATGATCGGATCATTATCTCTTTTTACGACGGTGTCTACGGCGCAAGCTGCACTCACAGTCGCGCTCTCGGCAAGCCGATTTCCGGCTTCCGCTTCGGCTGATTCAATCCAAGGAGACCATTCATGCCACGCATTCTCGTTGTCGAGTCCAGCCCGCGCGGTGATTATTCGATCTCGCGCAATCTCACCCGCCGTTTTGTCGCTGAATGGCAGGCAGCCCACCCTGATGGGCAGGTGGTTACCCGCGATCTGATGGAAACGGGCCTGTCGTTCGTGAACGCGCCGTGGCTCAAGGCTTATTTCACGCCGCCTGATCAGCATTCGGCCGAAATGAAGGAAGTGCTCCGGCTGTCGGACAGCCTCGTCGCGGAGCTGCTGGCGACCGACCATCTCGTCATTGCCACGCCCGTGTACAACTACAACGTCCCGGCGGCGCTCAAGGCTTGGGTTGATCACATCGTCCGTAAGGGGCTGACGCTCGGGATGGACGGCAAGGGCCTTGTTAGCGGCAAGAAGGCGACTGTGCTTATGGCTTCCGGCGGCGTTTACACCGAGGGTTCCCCAATCCGCGATCGAGACATTGCGACCCAGTATTTGCGGCTGATCCTGAACGTCATCGGCATCACCGACATATCCTTCATTGCGGCAGGTGGAGCGAAAGCTGTTGATATGGGCGAGATCGGGCGAGAGGACTTCTTGGATAAGTTCCAGGGCGAAATCGAGATGGCGGCCGCTGCCTCAGCTTTCAAGGCTGCCTCTGCGGCTGCCTGATGACTGACTTGAGGGTCGAAAGCGGGGGCTTCTGATTGAGTTGGGCCCGCAAACCATTCGGAGAAATGAATCCTGCCGGCCCAAACTTAATCCTGGCAATGCCTGGGAATATGCACGCGCCGCCAGCCTGAAGACCCTTCACGGACCAGCACGCGGCGCGCGACGGTCCGGTAGGAGGCGGGGACATCGATGATGCGCCTTTGCTCCGGCTGCACCAGAACTTCCTCGGCGATGCTGTCGTACTGTGCCGGGATGACGACACGGCGCGTGCGTTCGGGCTGGATCACCACGGTTTCGGCAACGCGCTCATAGCGGGCCTTGTGCCAGATCTTGCACAGCACCTTGCGGCCATGGATGACGCGCCATTCCCAGGAATAGCCGCCATCGACCCGGACCGTATGGTAGACGGTGCGGGTGATCGCGGGCACGACCTCGTAGGTCACTTGTGCCGGAACCGTCATCACCACGCGTTCGCGCGTACCGTAAATGGGCGGAGTGTAGTCAACCTGCTGGCCGGGCGGACTGACCAGCACGTCTTCATAGACCGTGTCGTAGACGGCCGAGGTGCGGACAGGTTCATAGCATTCGACGGCCCGGCCGCCGGCCGCCGTCTGCGAAATCGTGCCGAGCATAGTCAGCCCGGCAATGGTGAAGCATGCGGTTTTCCCAGACATGACACTCCCCCTGTTGAACGGCACAATGACGGTTCAACGTTGGATTGTAGGGGAAGAGACGTCGGGGGGAAGTGGATTTGCCGTATTTCGTTAAGCGATGCGGTTAAGAAATTGCTACGGTGGTGACGCCGCCCCTGAACGATCACGGCACAGGTCGATGAATCCCATGAAATGTAACCTTGATTCGACTTACCCAGATGGCTAGGACGGGTCGGCCTTGCACAAGGATGAGCCGGCATCCTATTTACGGAATAACGATCCAGAACCGATTCTGCCCGATCTGCCAGCATTCCCGGCGCCGGAATCCCACCGCGAGATAAGAGATAGCGAATGAAGAACCCCGTCGAAACCTACATGAACCTCGTTCCGATGGTGGTCGAACAGACCAATCGCGGCGAGCGGGCCTATGACATTTTCTCGCGTCTCCTCAAGGAGCGCATCATTTTCATCACCGGTCCGGTCGAGGACGGCATGGCGACGCTGGTCTGCGCGCAGCTTTTGTTCCTGGAAGCCGAGAATCCGAAGAAGGAAATCAACCTCTACATCAATTCGCCGGGCGGCGTCGTCACCTCGGGCATGGCGATCTACGACACCATGCAGTTCATCAAGCCGGCCGTGTCGACGCTCTGCATCGGCCAGGCGGCCTCGATGGGCTCGCTGCTTCTGACCGCCGGCCACAAGGACATGCGCTTTGCCACGCCGAACGCCCGCATCATGGTTCACCAGCCTTCCGGCGGCTTCCAGGGCCAGGCATCCGACATCGAGCGCCATGCCCTGGATATCATCAAGCTGAAGCGTCGCCTCAACGAGGTCTACGTCAAGCACACCGGCAAGAGCTACGACGAGATCGAGAAGACGCTCGACCGCGACCATTTCATGACGGCCGACGAAGCCAAGGATTTCGGCCTCATCGACAAGGTCATTTCGTCGCGCGAAGCGGCAGAAAGCGCTGTGGCATAAAGGCCAGTTGGCAGTTGGATGGCACCATCACGCGCTTTTGGCGCGTCTTGCGGCATTTCGGCCACAATTGGCTGTTCCCTCGGGGGACAGGATTGCCTACGTTAAGGCTGTGTTGAGTTTCGGCGGCTTAGCTTTATGCGGGGTTGTCGCGAATCATTGCCACGTTTTCTGATTTGTGTTTCGTACGGAATGCGTTGCAGGAGCCGGGACACACTGGCGGCGGCGGATTCCCGCGATAGATAGAGTATGCGCCCTTTCAGCCAGACCATCGGCGGGCGGCCATGAAAGGACATGAAAATGAGCAAGGTCGGCAACAACAGCGGCGATTCCAAGAACACGCTTTACTGCTCGTTTTGCGGCAAAAGCCAGCACGAAGTGCGCAAGCTGATCGCCGGTCCGACGGTCTTCATCTGCGACGAGTGCGTCGAACTCTGCATGGACATCATCCGCGAGGAGAATAAGACCTCGATGGTGAAGTCGCGCGAAGGCGTGCCGACACCGCAGGAGATCCTCAAGGTTCTCGACGACTATGTCATCGGCCAGCCCTACGCCAAGCGCGTGCTGTCGGTGGCGGTCCACAACCACTACAAGCGCCTCGCGCATGCCGGCAAGAACAACGATGTCGAGTTGGCGAAGTCCAACATCCTGCTGATCGGCCCGACCGGTTGCGGCAAGACGCTGCTTGCGCAGACCCTGGCCCGCATCATCGACGTGCCCTTCACCATGGCTGACGCGACGACGCTGACCGAAGCCGGTTATGTCGGCGAGGACGTCGAAAACATCATCCTGAAGCTGTTGCAGTCGGCCGACTACAATGTCGAGCGTGCCCAGCGCGGCATCGTTTACATCGACGAAATCGACAAGATTTCGCGCAAGTCTGACAACCCCTCGATCACCCGCGACGTATCGGGCGAGGGCGTGCAGCAGGCACTCTTGAAGATCATGGAAGGCACCGTTGCTTCCGTGCCGCCGCAGGGTGGCCGCAAGCATCCACAGCAGGAGTTCCTGCAGGTCGACACCGCCAACATCCTGTTCATCTGCGGCGGCGCCTTTGCCGGGCTGGACAAGATCATCTCGGATCGCGGCCGCAAGACCTCGATCGGCTTCGGCGCGGTCGTCGCTTCGCCCGAGGATCGCCGCACCGGCGATGTCTTCCGCCTGGTCGAGCCCGAAGATCTGTTGAAGTTCGGTCTCATCCCTGAGTTTGTCGGTCGTCTGCCGGTTCTGGCGACGCTGGAGGACCTCGACGAGCCGGCGCTGATCCAGATCCTGACCGAGCCGAAGAACGCGCTGGTCAAGCAGTATCAGCGGCTGTTCGAGATGGAGAATGTCGACCTGACCTTCCACGAGAACGCGCTGTCGGCGATCGCCAAGCGCGCCATCGAGCGCAAGACCGGCGCCCGCGGCCTGCGTTCGATCATGGAAGCGATCCTGCTCGATACGATGTTCGAGCTTCCCGCACTCGAAGGCGTGCGCGAAGTGGTGATTTCGGAAGAAGTGGTGACCGGCAGCGCCCGGCCGCTCTACATCTACTCCGAGCAGAAGGAAAAGAAGGGCAATGTCAGCGCCTGACATGAGCCCGCAGCGAAATTCTGAAACGGCGCCGCAAGGCGCCGTTTTGCTGTCGCACAGCGGTTTTGCGCGGCGTACGGGCTGAGCGTCGCAAATGTGTCACTCGCAGACGGGTTGAAAGTGTGGATTTGGACTGCCCCTTGATCTTTGGGGGTCGTGCATCCAAGTAACTGGAGAAGGCCGAGGTGCCCGATTTCTGTGCTTGTAAAACTCCCGTCACAAACGGTGGTAGGCGGAACGATCCCCGGTCGTTAATATAAGATTCGCGGTTGGCTGATTGGCGGCCGCGACATGAAAGGTTGGACAATGGCCAAAATATCCAAGGCACCCAGCGACGGCGTCTTCGCAGTTCTCCCACTGCGCGACATCGTGGTGTTCCCGCATATGATCGTTCCGCTCTTCGTTGGGCGTGAGAAGTCGATCAAGGCGCTGGAAGAGGTGATGGGTCAGGAAAAGCAGATCCTGCTTGCCACCCAGATGAATGCCGCAGACGACGATCCCGAGCCCGATGCCATCTTCGACATCGGCACGCTCGCCAATGTGCTGCAATTGCTGAAGCTGCCCGACGGCACCGTCAAGGTTCTGGTCGAGGGCGCTTCGCGCGCGAAAATCGTTTCGTTCACCGACCGTCCCGACTTCCACGAGGCCCGCGCCGCGGCGCTTGTCGAGCCGGAGGAGGAAGAGGTCGAGGTCGAGGCGTTGGCACGGTCGGTCGTCACTGACTTCGAGAACTACGTCAAGCTGAACAAGAAGATCTCGCCCGAAGTGGTGGGTGCGGCCAGCCAGATCGACGACTATTCCAAGCTCGCCGACACGGTCGCTTCGCATCTCGCCATCAAGATTCCTGAAAAGCAGGAAATGCTGGCCACGCTTTCGGTCAAGGAGCGGCTGGAAAAGGCAATGGGCTTCATGGAAGCCGAAATCTCCGTCCTGCAGGTGGAGAAGCGCATCCGCTCGCGCGTCAAGCGCCAGATGGAGAAGACGCAGCGCGAATACTACCTCAACGAGCAGATGAAGGCGATCCAGAAGGAGCTCGGCGAAGGCGAGGACGGCCGCGACGAAGCCGCCGAGATCGAGGCGCGCATCAAGAAGACCAAGCTCTCCAAGGAGGCCCGCGAAAAGGCGGAAGCCGAGTTGAAGAAGCTCAGGACGATGTCGCCGATGTCGGCTGAATCGACCGTCGTGCGCAACTATCTCGACTGGATCCTGTCGATTCCGTGGGGCAAGAACTCCAAGGTCAAGCAGGACCTGGCCTTCGCGCAGAACGTGCTCGACACCGATCATTTCGGCCTCGACAAGGTCAAGGACCGCATCGTCGAGTACCTTGCCGTGCAAAGCCGCCAGAAGAAGCTGAAGGGGCCGATCCTGTGCCTTGTTGGCCCTCCCGGCGTCGGCAAGACATCACTCGGCAAGTCGATCGCCAAGGCGACCGGTCGCGAATTCATCCGCATGGCGCTTGGCGGCGTGCGTGACGAAGCCGAGATCCGTGGCCATCGCCGCACCTATATCGGCTCGATGCCCGGCAAGGTCATCCAGTCGATGAAGAAGGCGAAGAAGTCCAACCCGCTCTTCCTGCTCGACGAGATCGACAAGATGGGCCAGGACTTCCGTGGCGATCCGTCATCGGCGCTGCTCGAGGTGCTCGATCCCGAGCAGAACTCGACGTTCATGGACCATTACCTCGAGGTCGAATACGACCTGTCGAGCGTGATGTTCGTGACGACGGCGAACACGCTGAACATCCCTGCGCCCTTGATGGACCGCATGGAGATCATCCGTATCGCCGGCTACACCGAGGACGAGAAGATCGAAATCGCCAAGCGGCACCTGATGCCGAAGGTGATCCGCGATCACGCCCTGCAGCCGAAGGAGTTCTCCGTCGGCGAGGACGCGATCCGCGCCATCATCCAGACCTATACCCGTGAAGCGGGCGTCAGGAGCCTGGAGCGCGAGCTGATGAAGCTCGCTCGCAAGTCGGTGACCGAGATCCTGAAGACGAAGAAGAAGACGGTAAACATCACGGCGGAGAATCTCGCCGACTACCTCGGTGTTCCGCGCTTCCGCTTCGGTCAGGTCGAGGCCGACGATCAGGTCGGTGTCGTTACCGGGCTCGCCTGGACGGAAGTCGGCGGCGAGCTGCTGACGGTCGAAGGCGTCATGATGCCCGGCAAGGGCCGCATGACGGTGACGGGCAATCTGCGCGACGTGATGAAGGAATCGATCTCGGCGGCGGCCTCCTATGTCCGCTCGCGCGCTGTCGATTTCGGCATCGAGCCGCCGCTGTTCGACAAGCGCGACATCCACGTGCACGTGCCGGAAGGTGCGACGCCCAAGGACGGACCGTCGGCCGGCGTGGCGATGGCGACCGCGATCATCTCCGTTCTGACCGGCATTCCGATCAAGGCGGATGTCGCGATGACCGGCGAGATCACGCTGCGCGGCAGGGTTCTGCCGATCGGCGGCCTGAAGGAGAAGCTGCTTGCCGCTTTGCGCGGCGGCATCAAGAAGGTGCTGATCCCGGAAGACAACGCCAAGGACCTGGCGGAGATTCCGGACAACGTGAAGAACGGGATGGAGATCATTCCGGTCGCACGGGTCGGTGAGGTGTTGCGCCACGCGCTGGTGCGTATGCCGGAGCCGATCGAATGGGTCGAACCGGTCAATCCTCCGGCCACGACCGACACCACGGACGATGCCGGAAAGACGCTTGCGCATTAGAGCGTCGCGCGTCCACCTGGACGCGCAAACGACGCTCTAACACCTGGACTTGCGCATGGTCCCTTCCGGAAACCGACTGCGGTTTTCGGGGCCGTGCGTTGGTTTTCGCCAAGGTTGCAGTGCACAAACGGAGAGCCGGGCCTAGCGCCCGGCTTTTTCATGTGAAAAACCCAGCATTTCCGGGCTTTTTCCGCTTTTTTCCTGCCTTTTCGACTTGGTTGCGGCAACGCTTCTTTCTAAAGTCCGTTTCCTGCCGGATGAGTCGATAGTTCCGGTGTTCTCATGGAAGGGAATTTTTATGAACAAGAACGAACTGGTGTCCGCTGTCGCCGACGCCGCGAGCATTTCGAAGGGTGACGCGCAGTCGGCGGTCGATGCGGTATTTTCCGTGATCAGCGGCGAACTGAAGAAGGGCGGCGATGTCCGGCTTGTCGGCTTTGGCAATTTCACCGTGTCAAAGCGTGCGGCTTCGACCGGCCGCAACCCGCAGACCGGCGCCGAAGTCCAGATCCCGGCGCGCACCGTGCCGAAGTTCTCGGCCGGCAAGGGCCTCAAGGACGCAGTCAACTAGGCGCCTTTTTTCTTTTCAGAGACCAGAAAAGCCGGGCTTGCCCGGCTTTTCATTTTTGTGCCCGATGCCGATGCGAGCGGCCGGATTATGCGGTCGGTGCCTCGGGGCGCATGAGGCCTTCCTTCTTGAGATCGGCCCAAAGCGCCGCGGGCAGTTTCGCATCGAGCAGCGAGCGGTTGCTCTCGACTTCGCTCGGCCGCTGGCCACCGGGGATCACCGAGACGACCGACGGGTGCAGCAGCGGGAATTGCAGGGCGGCCTCGATCAGCCGCACGCCATGGCGCTTGCAGACGCTTTCGATGCCGGCGACCCGGTCGAGGATGTCCTTCGGCGCTTCGGAATAGTTGTAGTAAGCGCCCGGCTTCGGCCCCGTTGCGAGGATGCCGGAGTTGTAGGGCCCGCCGAGAACGATGCCGATGCCACGTGCCTGGCAGAGAGGCAGGAAGGACGTCAGCGCCTCCTGTTCCAGCAGCGTATAGCGCCCGGCAAGCAGGAACAGGTCGAAGTCGCCGCGCTCGGCCAGTGTCTGCGCAACCTGCCACTCATTGATGCCGCCACCGAACGCCTTGATAACGCCCTGGTCGCGGAGCGAGAGCAAGCCGTAGTAGCCCGAGCGCATGAACTCCTCGATGCGCCGGTCGGACGCCTCCTTGCTGCCATGGGTGAAGATGTCGACATCATGCACGAACAGGATGTCGATGCGGTCGACGCCGAGGCGCTCCAGCGAGGCTTCGAACGAGCGCATGACGCCGTCATAGCTGTAGTCGTACACCTCGCGGCGCGATGGCGTGTCGAAGAACTTGCCGATGCCGGTGCGCTCTTCCGGTGGGCAGGCGCGCATGATGCGGCCGACTTTGCTCGACAGCACATAGTCGTCGCGCTTCTTGCCGCGTAGGAAAGGGTTGAGCCGCGTTTCAGACAGACCAAGCCCGTAAAGCGGCGCGGTGTCGTAGTAGCGGCAGCCGGTCGCCCAGGCGGCCTCCAGCGTGGCATTGGCATCCTCGTCCGAGACGGCACGATAAAGATTGCCGAGCGGCGCCGTGCCGAAGCCGAGTTCGGTGAAACTGATGCCGCCATTGCCGATGCGGTCGAAATGCCGTGTCTTCATATCCTGCCGTTTGCCTCGCTTGATTTGTCTGACATGACACTATCATGCCTGCGGCTTGGCAAAAGCATAGCTGCGCGTTGGACACGCATTTTCGCGGTTGCTAGCATGAACGAAATCAAGCTGTTCGTGGCAGCAAGAGCGGCAAATCCCAGGGTGTTTTCGATGGCAGGTTTGCGGTGAGCGACAAGAGCAAAGGCCTGTTCGAGACCGCCCTTGACGAACTCGGCGGTGTGCTGGCGCGCGTTGACGAGCACCGGATCGATGCTGCCTGCAAGATGCTGGCCGGCGCCCGACAGATCGTCGTCTATGGCTGTGGCCGCGAGGCCTTGCAGGTCAAGGGCTTTGCCATGCGGCTCTACCATCTTGGCCTGCCGGTCGCCGTGGTCGGCGACATGACCACGCCGCCTCTGGGGTCGGGCGATGTCTTCCTGGTCAGTTCCGGGCCGGGAGAAACCTCGACCGTGCTGACCTTGATGCAGGTCGCGCAGCGTGCCGGCGCGACCAATCTGCTGCTGACCGCTCAGGCTGAAAGCAGTGCTGCAAAGCGCGCCGATTTCACGCTGCTCATTCCCGCGCAGACCATGGCCAACGATCAGGGGGCGCAGAAGACATCGGTCCTGCCGATGGGCTCGGTGTTCGAGGGCGTGCTGTTCCTGCTGTTCGAGGTGATGGTGCTGAAGCTCAAGGCCCTGACTGGCCAGTCGCCGGACGCGATGCGTGCCCGCCACACCAACATGGAATAGATCATGCGTTACGAACTGATGCTGCCACACCAGATCCGCAGGGCGATCGCCGAGAACTGGCCGGTCGCCCTGCCGCTCGGCGTGCTCGAATACCATGGCGAGCACATGGCCGTCGGCATGGACACGCTGGCCGTCATCAAGACGCTGGAGCTGTTCGAAAAGGAGAAGGATGTCGTTATCCTGCCGCCCTTCTACTACGGTGCTGCGAGCTACGCTGTGGCGCCGCCTGAGGGCAGCGGCTCAGTGCAGGTTGGCGGCAACGCGCTGGCGCCGTTTGCCGAAGAACTGTTCTACAGTCTGCTGCGCATCGGCTTTCGCAACATCCACGCCATCATCCATCACCAGACCGAGAACTTTGCTGCCGGCATGCCGACCGATCTGGCGTTCAAGACCGCCGGCCGCCAGGCGATCTTCCGCTTCTTCGAGAAGGAACGCGGCGAAGGCTGGTGGGGCTCCGAGGCGATGGCCGGCTACTATGCCGAGCACGCCGAGGGCGCCAATTTCTTCAACTGGGTGCAGGTGCATCCGCTGATGTCGGCTGACATGAACGGCAAGTACCCGTTCGATCATGCCGGCATTGGCGAGACGTCGCTGATGCTGGCGCTATGCCCGGAGGCTGTCGATACCAACCACTTCGAAGACAATACCGGCTGGTATACGGCGAGTGCCAAGGATGCTTCGGCGGAGCTCGGAGAAAAGGGCGTCGCAATGATCATGGATCACCTCAGGGCGATCCTGAGGAGCTAGCTACGAGATTGTCGGGCGGCTTTGGTATTTCGTCATCCTAGGGTCTGCGCTGCGTCGCTACGAGAGCCTCGCGCTGCCCTGCTACTTCACCGCTCCGGCGGTCATGCCCATGATCAGATAGCGCTCGAGCGCAATGCCTATGACGGCGAGCGGCGCGATGGCCGCCGTGGCAAGCGCTGCCATTGACCACCAGTTGATGCCTTGCGAGCCGGTCTGGCTCGCCACCATGACGGGAATGGTCTTGGCGTCGGTCGAGGTCAAAAGGGCGGCGAAGAAATACTCGTTCCAGCACAGCACCATCGCCAGGATGAAGGCAGCCACCATGCCGGGCAGCGCGATCGGCATGACGATGCGGAAGAAGGCGCCCCAAATCGACAGCCCGTCGACAAGCGCTGCTTCCTCGAGTTCGACCGGGATCGAGTTGAACTGGTCGCGCATGATCCAGATGACGATCGGCAGCACCATCAGCGTGTAGAGCAGGATCAGCCCGACGCGCGTGTCGAGCAGGCCGACCTCCCGGTAGAGCACCAGGAAGGGCAGCGCCAGCACCACCGGTGGCAGGATCAGCTGCGACAGGAAGAAGAACGAAATATCCTCGTTCTTGAACCAGGCGAAATGATAGCGGTAGCGGGTAAGCCCGTAGGCGGCGAGGCTGCCGATGACGATGGCGAGGCTCGATGCGCCGACCGAGGTGATCACCGAATTCATGAAGCGCTTGAGGAACTCCTCGCGCACCGTCGAGGTCTGGAAGATCGAGTCCGGCGACAGGCCGAGCGAACGCCAGCCTTTCCAGTCCGGCTGGAAGTCGACGAAGGGGATGAGATGGCCTTGGGTGACGTCCACCGCGGTTTTGAACGAGGTCGTAATCGTCCAGTAGATCGGGAACAGGCAGATGAACGCCCAGAAGGCCAGCGCCCCATAGATGAAAACGCGGCTGGCGAGGAAGCTCGCCGGCGAGCGGATCTCCGAGGCGACATATTCGGTGGTCTGAACGCTCATCTTGGCTCAATTCACATTACGGACAAAACGGTTGGCAAATTTCAACAGCCATGTGACGAACACGACGATGATCACCAGATAGGCCATCGCCAGCATGGTTCCGTAGCCGACATTCGAGCGGTCGCGGTATTCGCGATAGATGAAGCTCGACACGGAATCGGTAGCGCCGCCCGGGCCGCCCGATGTCACCGTAATAATGATGTCGGCAAGCTTCAGCTTGAAGATGATGCGCAGGATCACCGCCGTCACCGATACCGGCAGCATCAGTGGGAAGGTGACCTGCCAGAAGGTCTGCCACACATTGGCGCCGTCCACGCGGGCGGCCTCGAGCACCTCGCGCGACATCGCCTGCAGCCCGGCCAGCAGCATGATCATCATGAACGGAATGAAGGTCCAGGCATCCAGCACCATGATGGCGATGCGCGCGATGATCGGGTCGGAGAAGAAGGCCGGATTTTCCCAGCCGAGATGGCGCGCCAGCGTTGCGGCCGGTCCGAACCGGTATTCCATCAGCGACTTGCCGATCATCCATGACACCGCGACCGGCGACAGCATCAGCGGCATCAGGAAGACGACGCGGAAGAATTTTCGCGCCCGGATCTGCGCGTTGAGCAGCAGTGCCAGGCCGAAGGCAATGACATACTCGACCGCCACCGCCAGCACATAGAGCACCATGTTGAACAGCGCGTTGCGGTAGTAGGGATCGCCCAGCATCTGCCAGAAATTGTCGAGGCCGTTGAACCTGCGGCCGCTGAAGGAACTGAGATTCCAGTCGGTGAGCGCGATGTAGAAGCCAAATAGCGTCGGGAAGATCACCATGGCGATGGTGAACAAGAGCGCCGGCAGCAGGAACAGCGCACGCTGACCGTCCTCGCCACGCGTCAGCACCTGGCCGATGCCGATCGCCACGCCCCACAGCACATAGGCATAGACGACGGGGCGCCACGTCTCGAAGCCGATCGTATCGGCGCTGCCCTTGTAGAGGATTTCCAGCACGATCGTCGCCAGCAGGCCGAGCGTTGCAACGGCCATCAGCGCCCAGCCGAGCCGTTTGCGGCCGGGAGAAATCAGATCGGAAGGGCCGGCATCTGCCGGCCACTGGTTTGCGGTCGAAGTCTGGTCTGCCACAAATCTCGCCCGTTTGAAGGCTTTCAAGGAGCCGGAGCCGGTCTAAAGTGGTGGGGGGGGGGGGGCGGGGGCCCCGCGCGGGGCGCCGGCGCCCGCCGCCGCGCACCCGGGGGCGGCGCGGGGGGGTGGATGGGGGGCGCGCCGGCCCCACCGGCCGAGCACG
>NZ_JAMYSA010000030.1:0-66409 GCF_040321735.1 Mesorhizobium sp. M0293 | reverse complement strand
CCTGCACTCCACGCGGATCGGGACGCCAGCGCCCTGTCTGGGGCCGACGTAACCGACCGAAACGTGAGCCAATCTCCCCCGTTGTGGGGGAGATGTCCGGCAGGACAGAGGGGGGCGCCGTAGAGCGCCAGCCGCAACAGCAACCGAGCATCGAGAATGCCTCACACGCCTCTGCCTCCAAACCATCGTGCAAACGCCAGGTCGATGCGCAAGGTGATGACCGACGCCGAGTTGAAGCTCTGGAACGAGCTTCGCGCGCATAGATTGATGGGGCTTGGCTTCCGGCGGCAATTTCCGATCGCCGGCTACATTGTCGACTTTGCTTGCCCAGAAAAGAAACTGGTCGTCGAAGTTGATGGCTCCCAACATGCTGAAGGCGATGCTGTCGCGGGTGACGAAGCGAGATCGTCGCGTCTGGAGCAGGATGGCTGGACTGTCCTGCGCTTTTGGAATGACGATATCATCGGTGACATCGACAATGCCTGCCAGCATATTGTGATCGTGGCTGGTGTTGCGGGTACGTCAGAATAAGAGCAAGGCTGGCGGGACAGCGCCCCCCTCTGTCCTGCCGGACATCTCCCCCACTTGGGGGGAGATTGGCTGTCGCAACCGTTTTCGCCAATCTCCAATGTTGCGCCGGCAACTCAGCCGCCAGACTACTGGTCCGCGTTGCCGCCCTTGGTGAGGAAGTCATCGGCCAGCGAGATCGCGGTGCGGCGATCGGCTTCGCCGGCGGTGGCGAATGCCTCCTCCTGCATGCCGCGTATCCAGGGCTGGTCGGCCGGCGAAGCGCGTTCGAGCGCCGCTGTCATCATCGCCAGGCCGCGAACGATCTTGCCGCTCTGGAACAGCAGGTGGCCTAGTGTCGCCTGCGCGCCGGCATGGCCCTTCTCGGCGGCGAGCTGGAACCAGCGCCCGGCCTGCTTGACGCTGGCCTTCACGCCGCCCTCGCCTTTCAGGAACATCTGCCCCATCTCGAACTGTGCGTTCGGATTGCGGTAGTTGGCGGCGGCGCGCATGTAATATTCCTGGGCCGCCACCTCGTTCTCGGTGACCGGGCTGCCGGGAATGCCCTTGCGCAGATAGTCGCCAAGCGCCACCAGCGCATCGGAGACATAGCTTTCCTCGGGAGAGCCGGGCTCGACATCCTGGTCGACGATCTCCGAGAAGAACTTGAACGCCTCATAGTCGTCGCGCGCCACGCCATCGCCTTCGGCATACATGCGGGCGAGTTTCCAGGTGGCGCCGATCTGGCCGTTCTCGGCGGCGTATTTGTAGGCCTCGGCGGCCTGTTCCTTGTGCCCGTTCTTGTAAGCGGAGAAGCCGAACTGGAACACCGCCCACGGGCTGGACTGCGGCTTCACGCCGGTCTTGTCGTCGAACACCTTGTCGTCGAAGGCCATGGCCTGGCCCACGGCGCCAAAGGTCGCGCCAAAAGTGGCGGCCACGACCAGTGCCGAAAAGACAGACGACCTCAGCAACTCAGATGTCCGCATAGCAATGTGTTTCTTTCGCACCGCCCGGATGGGTCACCGCGCCATCGCGCGCCGGCCCAACCGTCTGTGCATATTTCCAAATCGCGCCCGACTGATAGTCGGTCGTGCGCGCCTTCCAATTCTTTGCCCTCGCCGCCAGTTCGCTATCGGACAACGCCACATCTATCGTGCCGTTCACCGCGTCGATTGAGATCAAATCGCCATCCCTGAGCAGCCCGATCGGACCGCCGACGGCTGCCTCGGGCCCGACATGGCCGATGCAGAAACCGCGCGTCGCGCCCGAGAAGCGCCCGTCGGTGATCAGCGCCACCTTGCCGCCCATGCCCTGGCCGTAGAGCGCTGCCGTCGTCGACAGCATCTCGCGCATGCCGGGGCCGCCGCGCGGCCCTTCGTAACGAATGACGAGAACCTCGCCTTCCCTGTAGTTGCGATGCGTCACCGCCTCGAAACATCCCTCTTCCGAATCGAAGCAGCGCGCCGGACCGGAGAACTTCAGCTCCGTCATGCCCGCGACCTTCACAATCGCGCCTTCGGGGGCAAGGTTTCCCTTCAAGCCCACGACACCGCCGGTTTGGGTAATGGGTCTGTTGGCCGGGCGGACCACATCCTGATGCTCATTCCAGGCAACGTGCTGCATGTTTTCGGCCAAAGTGCGGCCAGTCACGGTCATGCAGTCGCCATGCAGATAGCCATGGTCGAGCAGCGTCTTCATCAACAGCGGAATGCCGCCGGCCTCGAACATGTCCTTGGCGACATATTTGCCGCCCGGCTTGAGATCGGCGATGTAAGGCGTCTTCTCGAAAATCTTCGCCACGTCGAACAGGTCGAATTTGATGCCGGCCTCGTGCGCGATCGCCGGCAGATGCAATGCTGCGTTGGTCGAGCCGCCGGTTGCCGACACCACGGTCGCCGCATTCTCCAGCGCCTTCAGCGTGACGATGTCGCGCGGCCGAATATTTTTCGCGATCAGCTCCATGATCTTTTCGCCCGAGGCGAAATTGAAACGGTCGCGCATCTCGTAAGGCGCCGGCGCGCCGCAGGAGTAGGGCAGCGCCAGGCCGATCGCCTCGGCGACGGTGGCCATGGTGTTGGCGGTGAACTGGGCGCCGCAGGAGCCGGCCGACGGACAGGCGGCCTGCTCGATTTCAAGCAGTTCGGCATCATCGATCGTGCCGACCGAGTGTTGGCCGACGGCCTCGAACACATCCTGCACGGTGATCTGGCGGCCGCGATAGCTGCCGGGCAGGATCGAACCGCCATAGATGAAGATCGACGGCACGTTGAGGCGCACCATGGCCATCATCATGCCGGGCAGCGACTTGTCGCAACCGGCCAGCCCGACCAACGCATCGTAGCAATGGCCGCGCATGGTGAGCTCGACCGAATCGGCGATGACCTCGCGCGACACCAGCGACGATTTCATCCCCTGGTGGCCCATGGCTATGCCGTCGGTGACGGTGATGGTGCAGAATTCGCGCGGCGTGCCGCTAGCGGCCGCGACGCCCTTCTTGACCACCTGCGCCTGGCGCATCAGCGAAATGTTGCAGGGCGCCGCCTCGTTCCAGCAGGACGCGACGCCGACCAGCGGCTGCGCGATCTCGGCCGCCGACAAGCCCATCGCATAGAGATAGGAACGGTGCGGCGCACGCGCCGGACCGACGGTCACATAGCGGCTGGGGAGCTTGGCCTTGGAAATGACTTTGGCGTCCATACTCTTCCTTGCCCCACATCTTCCCTGCAAAGGGGGTGGTGCGGCCTGCCCCATCGCCGAGCCTTCTGGCGCGTATCCCGAGACAAGATCGAGGTGCGCCGGGTTTATGGCGGGAAATGGGCAAATCCCCCGGCCTGACTTCCAGCGCAGGGGTTGTTCAGAAAGTGTTGCCAAAACGTCACAATCGCATGAGGCGGAACTGGTGCGGCTAATATGCAACGCAGCTAAGCCGCTGCAGCCGCGAGTCCGCTCCTTCCGAGCCGGTAACAATAAAAAGGCCGGGCAATGCCCGGCCTTTTTATTCGTCTTTACAGAGGTTTAGAACTTGATCTTGAGACCGCCTGAAATCGCAGTGACCAGATCGTTGCCGAAGTCATAGCTGACTTCCTCGCCGGCCACGTAGCCATTGTCACCAGCCACCGTCCCTGAGTGGCCACTGGTCAGCACGCCGATCGCACCGGCCAGACGAACCTCGATGTTTGGCTTGGGCGTGTAGGCGACGCCGCCTCCCAGTGTCCAGGTATCAGTCTGCGAACCGTAGCCATGCGACGTGCCGCGATCCCAGGAAAGCTGGCCGGCCGCACTCCACTGGTCGTTGAACTTGTGGCCGAGGCCGCCGGTGACGGTCCAGCCGTCACGGTACATCAGGTCCAGTGAGGTGATCTGGCCTGAATGCAGGACATCACCCGTAACGCATGCCGCGGCAGGAGTACCTACGACGCAAATCGGAACACTCTGCAGCAGGCTCCAGTTGACCCACTTCAGCGAACCGAAGGCGAGCCAGTCCGGCGCAATACCTGACTGCAACTTCAATTCTACCGTGTCCGGCATGTACTCCGTCGCACCATAGATCGGCAGCACGACAAGGCCAACACGCGTCAAGTCCAGTGTGCCCGAGATGTTGTCGAGCTTGACCCGCGAATTGTAGACGAGGCTCGCGCGCAGCGCGATCTCTGGGATTTCATAGGCGAGGCCGGCGCGCCAGCCCCAGCCGGTGCCCTTGAGATCGACACGGCCGGTGCCCTGGAAGCCCGGCACCAACGGCGACACCAGGTCTTGCTTGAAGCCATAGACTTCCTGGTAGTAGACGCCACCGATGAAGCGAACCTGGCCTTTGCCGGCATCCATCTTGTAGGAGCAGGTCGTGGCGTAGTTGTTGCTCTTGATGTCGGTTTCCATGTTGGACTCGGCACCGGCCCACAAACCCGGATTTGTATGCGCCCCCCACGGCTGGGAATAGTCGAACATACAGTCGACGCCTTTGACGAGCTCGGCCTTGACGCCGATACGCGGCACCCAGTAGCTCTCGCTGTCGTTCGCCGTGCTGCCGAGGAATGTCACATTGCCGTCGCTCGGATCGGTGTCCACCGCATTCTTGAGTTTGCGTTGCGGCATCACGTAGGTCGCTTCGGCTTCCGTAGCGAACGGAGCCGGATCGAACAAAAGATCGATGTCGTAGCCGCCGCGCTCGATGCCGCCGGCATGCGCCGAACTCATCGCCGTTCCGATCAAAGCAAGCGAAAAGCACCCTGCCCCCAGCAGCGTTTTCAGTCGCAGAATAGTCATGAATGTCCTCCCCGAATTCGAGTGTATCGAGCTAGAACCAATTCAGGTTAACGGTGCAACAACGAATTCAAGGGCGTACATGTACATATTCGCCAGGCGCACTTTCGACAAAATGCAACCGGACGCAGCAGAGCCGAAAAACGGCCCATCCGGGGGTATCGTCCCCAAAAAAACGAGAAAAAACGCCCAAAAAGGCTCAAGAACAGTGCTTTTTGGGGAGCAAAGGCCCCATTGTTACATTATGGCAACAATGGGGCAAAAACTTCCGTTTACGTCAACATTAACGCTACGGAATGTCGACTTTCGGGGTAAAAACGGTCCCATTTTAGAGCGTTCTAAAGTCTCGCGAATCTACCCTCAACCGGCGTCGCGAACCCTGGTCAACGCGACCGAAAGCTTCTCCTGCGCGTCACGGTATTCGGCGAGCTTTTCACGCTCGGCTTCGACGATCTCGGCCGGCGCGCTGGCGACGAATCTTTCGTTCGACAGCTTCTTGTGCAGGCGCGCGATTTCCTCCGTCACCTTGGCCAGTTCCTTCTGCAGCCGTGCAGCCTCGGCGGCGAGATCGATCAGGCTGCCGAGCGGCAGGCAGATCGTCGCCTCGTTGAGCACGATCTGCGCCGAACCCTTTGGAGCGACATCGGCCAGCGAGATGTCGCCGACCCGCGCCAGCCGCTTGATCGCCGAGTCCTCACGAACAAGCCGTTCACGAGTCACACCGTTGGCGCCGACCACCACCAGCGGTGCAATGGCTGCCGGCGGCACGTTCATCTCCGAGCGCACGGAACGGATGCCCGAGACGAGGTCGACCAGCCAGTTGATGTCGGCGGCGGCATCCGCGTCTTCGAAATCCGGCGATGGCCATGCGGCATGGCACAGCAGCGAGGCCCGTTCCTTGCCTTCGCCAGCGGTCTGCGCCCACAGCTCCTCCGTCATGAACGGCATCATCGGGTGCAGCAGCTTGTAGATTTCATCCAGCACGAAGGCGACGCAGGCGCGGCTTTCGGTCTTGGCCGCCTCGTCGGCGCCCATGAACACCGGCTTCAGCAGTTCCAGGTACCAGTCGCAGAACAGGTTCCAGACGAAGCGGTAGGCAGCCCCCGCAGCTTCGTTGAAGCGGTATGAGGTGATGCCGTCGGTGATCTCTCGCGCGGCACGCGTCAATTCGGTGAGGATCCAGCGATTGACCGCCAGCTTGGCGTCGTTCAGCCAGAAATCGTCGTTGCGCGCGACCTCGTTCATCTCGGCAAAACGCGTCGCGTTCCACAGCTTGGTGCCGAAATTGCGATAGCCGGCTATGCGCGCCGGGTCGAGCTTCACGTCGCGGCCTTGCGCCGCCATAACCGTCAGGGTGAAGCGCAGCGCATCGGCGCCGTATTCGTCGATGAGGTCGAGCGGGTCGATGACGTTGCCTTTCGACTTCGACATCTTCTGCCCGTTCTTGTCGCGCACCAGCGCATGGACATAGACGGTGTGGAACGGCTCCTCGTCCATGAAGTGCAGGCCCATCATCATCATGCGGGCGACCCAGAAGAAGATGATGTCGAAGCCGGTCACCAGCACGTCGGTCTGGTAGTAGGTCTTCAACTCGGGCGTCTCATCCGGCCAGCCGAGCGTCGAGAACGGCCATAGCGCCGATGAGAACCATGTATCGAGCACATCCTCATCGCGGGTCAGGATCTCGCCCGGCTGGAAATTCTCGAGCTTGTCCTCGACCCAGGCCTTCCACGGCCCTTCCAGCGCCAGATAATATTCGATCGCCGCGCTCAGCGCCTCTTCCTCGGTCTTCTCGACGAAGACGCGCCCGTCCGGCCCGTACCAGGCTGGGATCTGGTGACCCCACCAGAGCTGGCGCGAGATGCACCAGGGCTGGATGTTCTCCATCCAGTCGAAATAGGTCTTTTCCCAGTTCTTCGGCACGAAGTTGGTGCGGCCCTCACGCACCGATGCGATCGCCGGTTTGGCCAGTTGCGCCGCGTTGGCATACCACTGCTCGGTCAGGAACGGCTCGATCGGCACGCCGCCGCGATCGCCATGCGGCACGGCGTGGCGATGCGGCTCGACCTTTTCGAGGAAGCCGCCTTCTTCCATCAGCTCGACAATCTTCTTGCGCGCGACGAAGCGGTCGAGGCCGTTGAGTTCATCCCAGACCGCCTGGCGCTCCGGCGTCACCTCAAGACCGGCAAGAAAATCCTCATTATCCCTAAGACTTACCGCCGCTGCCGTGGTCAGGATATTGATCGCCGGCAGCTTGTGGCGCTTGCCGACTTCGAAGTCGTTGAAGTCGTGCGCCGGTGTGATCTTGACCGCGCCGGAGCCCTTCTCAGGGTCGGAATAATCATCCGCCACCACGGGAATCTTGCGGCCGACGATCGGCAGAACGATGTTCTTGCCGATCAGATGCCGGAAACGCTCGTCGTCGGGATGCACGGCAACGGCCGTGTCGCCCAGCATCGTCTCGGGGCGCGTCGTCGCCACGGTGATGAAGGTTTTCGGATTCTCCGGGTCGAAGACCTGGCCCTCGATGGGATAGCGGAAGTGCCAGAGATTGCCGTTGACCTCCTGTTGCTCGACCTCGAGATCGGAGATCGCGGTGAGCAGCTTGGGATCCCAGTTCACAAGGCGCTTGTCCTTGTAGATCAGCCCTTCCTTGTAGAGCGTGACGAACACTTCGAGGACGGCCTTGGACAGGCCTTCGTCCATGGTGAAGCGTTCGCGTGACCAGTCGGCAGAGGCACCGAGCCGCTTCAGCTGGTTGAAGATCGCGCCACCGGATTCGGCCTTCCACTCCCACACTTTCTCGATGAACTGTTCGCGGGTCAGGTCGCGGCGGTGGATCTGCTTTTCCATAAGCTGGCGCTCGACCACCATCTGCGTGGCGATGCCGGCATGGTCCATGCCCGGCTGCCACAAGACGTTCTTGCCGCGCATGCGCTCGAAGCGTACCAAAATGTCTTGCAGCGTGTTGTTTAGCGCGTGCCCCATATGCAGCGAACCGGTGACGTTCGGCGGCGGGATGACGATGGTGAAGGCTTCCGCCCCCTCCTCGGCCCCGGCACCGGCGCGAAACGCGTCGGCCTCTTCCCAGATTTTGGCGATCTTCGGCTCGACGGTTTTGGCGTCGTAGGTCTTTTCAAGCATGGGAAAATGGTCCGCGCTGTCGGGAGTTTTGCTGGTCCGGTGTAAATCGGAAGGTTTTGGCCAAGTCAACCGCAAGGGCTGTCTCTGACCCTCGACGTCAAATAGGCGTGGCCTTGTTCATTTCAACGGAAGGCCGTGCCCGCACTCGTCGCAAAACTTTGCCCGCGGCGTCCGATACGGCTTTCCACATGCCGGGCAGTCGGGGCCGTAGTTGGAGCGGCGAACGTAGAAGATGTCGCCACGGTCAATAATCGTCAGCGTTTCCGGCGGAAGCCTGTCTGCTTCGCGACCGGCGCGAGTTGACCTCACAAAAAGAAACGGCGCCACGAAGGCGCCGGTTCTTTTGGTAACCCGGTATGGAGAATTATTACGCGCCGCGCGCCACGCGCTCGATCTCCTCGCGCACCAGCCTTTCGACCAGTGTCGGCAGATTGTTGTCGAGCCAATCCTGCAGCATCGGGCGCAGCATCTCTTCGGCCATCTCGTCGAATGTCTTCTTGCCGCGGCTGGCGAACGCATCGGAAAGCTCGCCAAAGGCGGCGGCAACCTGCCGGCCGGTGTGCTCGGAAACGATGGCCGGACGCGGCGCATCACTGGCCGCGGCTGGCCGCACCACGTCTGGACGAGGCGGCTCAGAGGCTTTCGCGCTCGCTTCGTCCCTTGAGTTGTCCACTGGCGGCTGGGCAACCGGCTTGCGTGCCTCGGCCCTGTCCGACACCATTTTGGCCTGCTCACCAACCGCGGCGATCTCACGCCGCCAATCGGCAACGGGGGCGTCGGGGGCAGTGACGGGACGCGGTGCCGGCGCGTTGGCCGGCTCGGCGCCAACCCGGGCGCTGACCTCGGCAAGTGTCATAGATGGCTTTGCCGGGGCTGGATCGGGGCGCACCGGCGTTTCCGTACGCGCGATCACCGGCTCGGCCGCCGGCAGCTGCGCCTGGACTTCCGCCAGCGTGACCGGCTTCCTGACCTCGGAAGCGGCATGCAGGTCGGCACGGAATGCGTCAACGTCGGGGGCAGCATCGGCGTTCGGCGCCGGCTCCAGATCCTGGCGCAACTCATCAGCGTCGCCCGGCTGCTTGCGACCGCCGTCGCTGTCCTCAATGATCCGCCTGATGGAAGCCAGTATCTCTTCCATGGAAGGTTCGCGCTGTACACTGCTTGCCGTCGCCATCGTCACATCCGCCGCCTTTGTGACCCCTGTGGGATTTCCGCTCCGGCAAAGCCGGATCGAATCATGGCGACAGCGTAACCGACGGATCGCCGCACGAGAATCCCCAATCTGGGGACTTGTGGGATTTCAACAGATTAGCGCGATCTTGAAAGCCAAGAGCAGCGGAGCAAAAAATCCTGCTCAAACGGCGAGACGGCTAACCGAACGCCCTCAGCGGCCGTCCGGCGTGCGCAGGCCGTACCACTTGTCCTTGACAGCGTTGTAATGCTCTTCAGGCTTGTATTTCGCCACCTGCAGGCCAAGGCGGTCGACGGACAGGCGGCCGGTCGCCTGCAGGATGGCGTAGCTCGCCACCACCACATCATGCTCATAACCGGCCTGGTTGATCTGGGCGGTGATGACCGTAGCCTGTGCATTGAGGACGTCGAGCGTGGTGCGCTGGCCGACATTGCGTTCTTCGATGACGCCGTTCAACGCAAGCTTCGCGGCCTCGATGACTTGCCTGTTGGCCGTCAGCTGCTGCTGGGCTGCGGTGTACTCGGTCCAGGCGGCGGTGACGGCCTGGCGCACCTGGTCGCGGCTGACATCGACCTCGATGCGGGCCTGGCTGAGCGATTCCTTGTCCTGACGCACGATCGCCGAGGTGCGGCCGCCTGAATAGATCGGGATGGTCAGCGTTGCCCCGACACTGGCCGAGTTGGTGGTGCCGTCCTGCGTCGAGAAGGCACCCGGCACAGTGTTGCGATAGGCGCTCGAGACGCCGGCGGAAGCCGACAGCTGCGGCAGCAGCGCGCCTTCGGCCGATTTCACCGAAAACGCGGCGGCGTCGACCAGGTGCTGGGTGGCAAGGATGGCCGGGTGCTCGTTCGAGGCCACCCCGATGGCGGCGGCGAGGCTCGACGGCAACAGCTTTGCCAGCGGCGAAGGGCCTTTGAGCTTGCCTGGTTCGTCGCCGACGATCTGGCGATAGCTCGCCGCACTTGCCAACGCCTGCGCCCGGGCGGCACTCAGCGATGCCACCGCGGCGGCCCGCGAAGCGTCGGCCTGCGCGACGTCGGTGCGCGTGCCTTCGCCAACTTCGAAGCGCGAACGCGCAGCGCGCGCCGTTTCGGTCAGGAATTGCAGATTCTGCTCGGTCAGCACTGCGACCTGCCGGTCGCGAATCACGTTCATATACGCCTGCGCCGCGCTGAACAGGGTATTCTCTTCGGTGTTGCGCAGGCTTTCGACCGAAGCGCGAACCTGTGATTCGGCGGCAGCGACATTGTTCCGGGTCTGAAAGCCGTCGAACAGCGTCTGATTGATCTGGACGCCAAAATTGCCGGTGGTCAGGCGCACGCTCCGATCCGTACCGTTGAGATGACTGCTCGAATAATCGATTTCCGCCGAGCCGGTGACGATCGGACGATAGCCCGACTTGGCGATGGCGACACTCTCATCGGTGACACGGACGCCGGCGCGGGCCGAATTCAGTGAAGAATTGTATTGATAGGCCTTTGCAAGCGCGCCGGAAATGGTTTCCGCCGAAGCGGCCAGCGGGGACAGCATGGTCGCCGAAACGAGGACGGCGGTGAAAAGTGACTTGCTTACAGACGGCACGGTTAAACCCTCATTCGTTTTCCATGGGAACTGCGCCGCACCGGCTTCTCATTCTGATCAGCCGGCGCCGCGTGTTCGATGTTCCCTGCTGCTCAAGCCCCAAAGTGCCCCCAGTTTGCGGATCAGCAACGATTGTTCAAATGCAAGCGACCATGACAAAGCCTCTGCTGCAAGGCAAAATCATTCAGAACTCGAAAGCACGAATACGTTCAAATCCCGGTAGTGGCTTAATTGCCGCATTAAACGCGCGTCTTCCGGTTACAACCCCCCCGGCTTTGAAAAAAAGTCGTGCCACTCCGGAATTGCCTTGCCCTTCGACGGCGACGAGTCGGCCGCCTTCAGCAAGCTGATCGAGCAGCGGCACTGGGACTTCCGCGACGCTGCCGCCGACGAAGATGACATCATAAGGCGCCTGGGCGGCATGCCCCTGCGGCAACGCCCCCTGGACGACGGTCACATTGCCGCAACCAAGCGATGAAAGCGTCGACCTGGCGGTTTCCGCCAGCGCAGAATCGCTTTCGAGCGCCACCACGGACCTGGCCAGCCGCGACAGGATGGCCGAAGCGTAGCCGGTGCCGCAGCCGACATCGAGCGCCGAATCGGTCGGGTTGATCTCGGCCAGCTGGATGAGCTTGGCCAGCGGCGAGGCTTCCATCAGGTAGCGCGCGCCGTCCGCGCCCGCGGCAATGCGGATGTCCTCGTCGATATAGGCAAGATCGCGCTGGGCGGCGCCGACAAAGGCTTCTCTTGGCACGACAAGCATGGCGTCGAGCAGCGGCGCGCTGGTCACATCGGTGGTGCGAACCTGGCCGTCGACCATCTTGACGCGAAGCTCGGAGAAATCAGCGCTCATGTCCCAACCAATCCGCTTGCCGCGCCAGAACCGCGGTTCATTATGTCAGGAACTTCAGGCCCCAGCGCTGTAGCGCGGGGGCCCGGGCATTGGAGGCCTCGCCCGGAATCGAACCGGGGTGCAAGGATTTGCAGTCCTCTGCGTAACCACTCCGCCACGAGGCCTCGTTGCTCCCGGCGTTCCACCCGGTTCCAATAGGTTGCGGCGAAAATGCCGTCAAGCGGCCACCGTGCATTCCGAACGGTTTCCTCTGCGCCAACCCGGGCACACCCCGCCAATCGTCAGGCCCGGGCCTGCCGCAGTGCGGAGAGCTTTTGCGCCACGCAGTCGACGGCCTGTCCATCGAAGCGCGGGCAACCTGTCGCCGCTCGACAGGGCAAGGCTTGCCTCAGCCGCGGCGATTCTCAAGCAGATCCGCGAGACACTGGAAGAGCACGCCGCCCGCTGAGGCGTGCCTGCGTCATGGCCGTCAATCCGGCCGGCGTCGCCGTTCCCACCAGACGACAAAGCGGCGCCGGTGGCGCCGCACCATGGCGAATTCATAAGAAAGCACTAGCAATCCGAGCGGAACCATCCAGAAACCGAGGATCGGCAGGAAGCCGAGGATACCGCCCATGGTCAGCAGGATACCGATGGCGATTCTGAGCCCGCGCGAGCGCGGCATTTTGAACTCGCGCCCGAAAACTGAGATTTTGCGCGCCGGCATCTGGTTGTCTTGTGCTGTCATCGTCTCGAAAGATTGACCCGTTTTGATCGTTCAGAAGCATCAGCGAACCCAGGCGCGGCCGCGCTTTCGGTTCCGTATCCCTGCCAAGACTGCTAATATGAGGACATCTCTCGACGATTGCGAGAAACGCCTGTGCGAAAAAGCCTCGGAAAAATGCGAATTGCTTCTTTGCAAAGCCGAAAAGGGCAGCTATACGCTCCCCCACTCGCATAAGAGCCTCCGTTCCCCGGTAGCTCAGTGGTAGAGCAACCGGCTGTTAACCGGTTGGTCGCTGGTTCGAATCCGGCCCGGGGAGCCAATCATTTCAAGCACTTAACCAAATTTCTTAGGTCGGCAAATTTGCCGATGTTCTGTGCTGGGCTACGTTTCGGGCTACATCTGCAAGGGGGGAGCAAATGAAAACGTCAACACTCGTGTTTTTGTCGGCAGTCGTTTGTGCTGGGATTTCGATGTGGACGGATCAGCCAATCGTGGGGTCTTCATTGTTGGACACGTCCTCTACTGGCGGACTCACATCCTAGAAGTGAAAAGCAACCATCTGCTCAATGAGCGAGGGCTTTCGTAGCGGACTACAAGCTGAATAAATAGGCCCGCCGCCTTTGCGGGCAGCGGGCCTAGTTCGGGAGGAGTGTCGGGCATCCCCTTTGCCCGCGAAACAACGGTACGCCTCACTTGGCTGGACAATAAGCTCGCGCCGGTTGAAGCTCAGCATATTCCAGCTGCGTGACTTTTCTGCCACAAGATAAAGAAAGCCCGCCACCATCGGCAGCGGGCCAATCCTGCAAGTTTGCAGGTTTGATCAGTTCGCCTTCTGGCGGATCATCTCGGAAAAAATAGGACCGGAACTCCGCGCCCAGTTCTGGCGACATGCGAAACGAGCGTCCGCCGCTGGAGTCTTCGGTCCGAAGCACAACGATCATATCGCCGTTCGCGAGATCGACCGTCGGGACGATAGCCTCGAAGCGCTCGGTTCTCTGCATGTAGACAGCGATATTTCCCTTCACAGCCGCACCAGCACGGTCTGACCAGTCAGATCATCGCGCCACATGACGTGTTCGCCGTCGTTGTCCGGCTCGGCCGTCTTCCTCGCGGTCGTCGCACTGCCCAAGGGCACCCATCACAGACCGCCAGCTCCGCCACCAGCCCAAGTGATTATCTGGGAAAGATCGGCGATGTCGCCATAGATCTTCGAACCTTTGACGAGAAAACACTTGTCCCCCAGGACTTCGGCGAGTGAGCTTGACGCGGTGCAAACCGGCAGGTTCACCTTATGGCCCTTGGCATCGGCATAGCTGATGCTGATAGCGAGGATAGCGAGTACGAGAGTCGTCTTGCTCATATTTAGCCCCCAGCAGGCCCTTGGGCGGCAAAACCGGGGTTGCCACCCTTTGCCTTGCCATTAGGTGGAGCGGGGGATTAAGTCGCGCCATCCCTCGATTGGATGACGCGGGCTCATCTATATTAGCTATCGCTTAACGAAGCCGCCTCTCGCGCCAGAAATCCCTGGAGGCTTATCGGGCTCTAAGGAGGCATCCCGAAAGTCGGCTTCCAGTCGCGGTTTCGCTCCCGCTGTTGGCCTTCCTAGTCAGGCACAACGGTGAAGAAGGCCCGGCCGGCGATCGCGGCCCGCAGCCTTGCAATCCGAGCAGCCGAAGAGCCCGACGAGATCCTGATGCATGGAACCAATCAGGCACCTACTAGCTGTCGAGACCCCAAAGTTCCGGGTTCCGTTTGAAATACTCAGTTAGCATTTCGGTGAGCACCCGCACTTTCCGCGCAGGATGCTGACCCGGCGGGCGTACGACATACGCGGCCCCCGGAGGTACCGGATAGCGTGTCATGATCGGGACCAGCGCGCCGGAGGCCACATATTCATGTGTGACGCAATCGGGGAGCCAGGCGATGCCGAGACCTGCCGCCGCCGCGGCGGCAAGCGCCGTGGCGCTGTCGGCCTTGAATTGGCCCTGCGGCTGGACCGTAACAGTCTTTCTGCCATCCAGGAACTGCCAGGCTTCTGTTCCCTGCATGAGGGCCTGATGGCTGACGAGTTCGTCCGGGGTCTCGGGTGACCCGTGCACCTCGATATAATCCGGGCTTGCGACAAGCTTTCCATGGATCGGCCCAACGCGCTTCGCGATCAAGTTGGAGTCCTGAAGGTAGGCGCCCCGGATCGCGCAATCGAAACCTTCGGCGATCAGATCGACGAAGCGATCGCTGTAGGAGGTATGGATTTGAAGCTTCGGGTGCAGGCGCGCCATTTCCGCGAGCACGGGGGCGAAGTGGGTTGGGCCGAAAGTAAGCGGCATGGCAACTCTCAGGCGGCCGCGCAGGTCGCCAGTCGGGAGGATCGTTTCCCTGGCGGTATCGATCTCTGCGCTGGCCCGGGCCGCATGGTCTCTGAACGTGATTCCCGCTTCCGTGAGCGCGGCGCCGCGGGTCGTTCGTGCAACAAGCTGGACGCCAAGTTCCGCTTCAACCCGAAAGAGCCGCCGGCTGACGATTGACTTGGAGACGCCGAGCCGGCGCGCGGCGGCCGATACGCCCCCTGCATCGGCCACTGCGACGAATGTCTGTAGATCTTCGATGTCCAATTCAGCGTTCCTCATTTCGCGACACAGCTTGCCTGATAATGGCACTACTGCATCACCAAAAGGAACGGCAAATTGCGTCCAGGCAACGTCGCCCGCTGGGCGCATGTCTCCCGTGAACCCCATTGCCGTCCATGGCGGCAGAGAAAGGAAGTCTTGATGACCCTTCGTAACGGCCTCGATTCGCTTCTTCGTCCTGAAGACTCGGTACTCGTTCTGATCGACCACCAGCCTTATCAGCTCGCAAGCCTGAACAGCCACGATCCGCACATGGTGGTCAACAACACGACCGCGCTGGCAAAGCTGGCAAAAGCCTTCGATGTTCCGACCATTCTCACCAGCGTGATCGCGGCGCGCGGTGGACTTCTCTTCAAGCAGATCACCGACGTATTTCCGGACCAGGAAGTCATCGATCGCACCTGGGTGAACACCTGGCAGGACGAGAATGTGGTGAGCGTCGTCAAGGCGACCGGCCGCAAGCAGCTGATCATCGCCGGCCTGTGGACGGAGGTCTGCGTCGCAATGCCTGTGATCCAGGCCGCCGGCGAAGGCTGGGACGTGACCGTGATCACCGACGCGTCGGGCGGGATTTCGAAGGAGTCTCACGAAGTTGCCATCCAGCGAATGATCACGGCCGGCGCGAACGTGATGACCGTGATGGCGCTCGCTGGCGAATGGCAACGCGATTGGGCGCGCACCGAGCATGTCGAGGAGCTGACCGAGATTCTTATCCAGCACTTCGGCGGCAGCGGCATCGCGTATCTTTGGGAGCAGCAGCTTCTCAACACGCCAGTAGCCGGCTGATCCCGGCCGGAATGGCGAGCGAACCAAACGGTTAGCACACGGCCCCGCGCGACAGGTCAAGCGGCCTTCGGAAGGACGGCACGATAGCGGATAGCATCGGGGGGATCCCGGTGGCCGTGAGTTCAGCTGTGCGCACCTCGTCCCGCTCTCGCGCCAGAGCGACGGCCGCTCCCTGAGCATCGGTGTCGGCCCGCCGGCGAGGCGCGGGGCTTTGGTGCGGTCCCGGTCACGTTTGCGCATTTTCGGTGAATGTGGCGCATTCTGGCGCAAGGTGATGGCGAATTCGTATTTTTCAGCTTCATCGACTCCGGGGAGCCATTTCAATCAAAACTGCGAGCGCCGCCTGCGCGCAGTTGCACTCCAGATACTCCTTCCTCCACAGCGAGCATCTCCAGAAGTTCGATTTTCGACGGCATTTTTCCCGTCAAGATAGTCGGCTCTGGAATTTCGACCGAAAAAAGAGCTATGATGATCTTGGCATTCGCCGGGACAGCTTCGCGCGCCCGAATGCCGGGAGGAACGATGCATGGCCGTAGCGCTTGTACTCGTTTTGGTCGTCGTGGGCTCGGTGTTGTTTCACCTCCTGAGCCCATGGTGGTGGACGCCGATTGCCTCGAACTGGGACTATATCGACAACACCATCATCATCACCTTCTGGATTACCGGCGTCGTCTTCGCCGCCGTGGTTCTATTCATGGCCTATTGCGTCTTCCGCTTCCGTCATCGGGAAGGGAACCAGGCTGCCTACGAGCCGGAGAACAAGCGGCTCGAATCGTGGCTGACGATCGTCACCGCGGTCGGGGTCACGGCGTTGCTGGTTCCCGGCCTGTTCGTCTGGAGCCGATTCGTCAACGTCCCGAGCGACGCAACCGACGTCGAAGTCGTCGGCCAGCAGTGGCAGTGGAGTTTCCGTCTGCCCGGCAAGGACGGCAAGCTTGGCACATCCGACACCCGCGACGTCACCGCCGAAAATCCGTTGGGCGTGATCGCCAGCGATCCCAATGGTCAGGACGATGTCGTGGTCGAAGCGGCTGATCTGCATCTGCCGGTCGGCAAACCGGTCAAGATGCTGCTCCGCTCGATCGATGTGCTGCATGATTTCTATGTGCCGGAATTCCGCGCCAAGATGGACATGATCCCGGGCTCGGTCACCTATTTCTGGTTCACCCCGACCAAGACCGGAACCTTTCAGGTTCTGTGCGCCGAACTTTGCGGCCAAGGGCATCCTTTGATGCATGGTGTGGTCATGGTCGACACGCAGCAAGACTATGTGGCCTGGCTCGGCCAGCAGCAGACTTTCGCGCAGTTGTCGGTACCCCAGCAAACGGGCGCGGCAGACAACGCGCCGGGCAAGACGATTGCGCCGGGCAAGACGATAGCGTCAGGTTTGAAAATTGCAGCAAAGCTCGAAACGGTCGGGTCTCGCTGAAAAGGACACGGAGGTGTTCCTATGGTCGACATCACGCCTGCAGATGGCATCCCCCCAGCCGAAGTCGCGGAAATGGAACTCTACCATCCGCACAGCTGGTGGACGAAATATGTCTTCTCGCAGGACGCCAAGGTCATCGCCATCCAGTATTCGGCGACGGCAACGGGAATCGGCCTGGTCGCCCTGGTGCTATCATGGCTGATGCGGCTGCAACTCGGCTTCCCCGGCACGTTCGACTTCATCACCCCGGAAGCCTACTACCAGTTCATCACCATGCACGGCATGATCATGGTGATCTACCTGCTCACCGCCCTCTTCCTCGGCGGCTTCGGCAACTACCTGATCCCGCTGATGGTCGGCGCGCGCGACATGGTTTTCCCCTATGTCAACATGCTGAGCTACTGGATCTACCTGCTCGCCGTGCTGGTCCTGGTGTCCAGCTTCTTTGCACCGGGCGGACCGACAGGTGCGGGCTGGACGCTCTACCCGCCGCAGGCCATCATGAGCGGCACGCCGGGCGGCCAGGACTGGGGCATCATCCTGATGCTCTCCTCGCTGATCCTGTTCATCATCGGGTTCACGATGGGCGGCCTGAACTATGTGGTGACGGTGCTGCAGGGCCGCACGCGCGGCATGACGATGATGCGCCTGCCGCTGACCGTCTGGGGCATCTTCACCGCGACTGTCATGGCGCTGCTCGCCTTTCCGGCGCTGTTCGTCGCCTGCGTGATGATGCTGCTTGATCGCGCCCTCGGCACCAGCTTCTTCATGCCGGCGATCTCCGAGATGGGCGAACAACTGCAGCACAATGGCGGCAGCCCGATCCTGTTCCAGCACCTGTTCTGGTTCTTCGGCCATCCCGAGGTCTACATCGTGGCGTTGCCGGCCTTCGGCATCGTATCCGACCTGATCAGCACCCATGCACGCAAGAACATCTTCGGTTATCGGATGATGGTTTGGGCCATCGTCGGCATTGGCGCGCTGAGCTTCGTGGTCTGGGCGCACCACATGTATGTCAGCGGCATGCACCCCTATTTCGGCTTCTTCTTCGCCACCACGACGCTGATCATCGCCATTCCGACCGCCATCAAGGTCTACAATTGGGTGCTGACCTTATGGCGCGGCGACATCCATCTCACCATACCGATGCTCTTTGCCCTGGCCTTCATCGTCACCTTCGTCAACGGTGGGCTGACCGGGTTGTTTCTCGGCAATGTCGTCGTCGATGTTCCGCTGTCCGACACGATGTTCGTCGTCGCCCACTTCCACATGGTCATGGGTGTCGCCCCGATCCTCGTGGTTTTTGGCGCGATCTATCATTGGTACCCGAAGGTCACAGGCCGGATGCTCAACGAAACGCTGGGCCGGTTCCATTTCTGGGTCACCTTCCTCGGCGCTTACCTGATTTTCTTCCCCATGCACTATCTCGGCCTGATGGGCGTGCCGAGGCGCTATGCTGAACTGACCGATATGACTGTCATGACGGAGTCGGCCCACCACCTGAACTCGTTCATCAGCGTCATGGCGTTCATCGTCGGCTTTGCCCAGATGGTGTTCCTGTTCAATCTGATCTGGAGCATCCGCCATGGCCGCGAGGCCGGCGGCAACCCGTGGCGAGCCACGACCCTCGAATGGCAGACGCCGCAAACACCGCCGGCCCACGGCAATTTCGGCAAGGACCTGCCGATCGTCTATCGCTGGGCTTATGATTACAGCGTTCCAGGTGCCAAGGAGGACTTCATCCCGCAGAACATGCCTGGCTCCTTCGGCCCCTCGAGGGAGCCGGCATGAGCGTCATCATAGTCTTCCTGCTCGTCATCGTCGGCTTTGCCGGATGGTGGCTTTCCCACCAGGGGCTGATGTCGAAGCCATGGCTCGAGCAAGGTCTGGCCGGGGATTTTGTCGCCCTCGACCGGTCGGCGCTACCCACCGCCAAAATCGGCCTAGGTGTCTTCCTCGCCGTCGTCGGCTGCCTGTTCGCGCTCTTCACCAGCGCGTATTTCATGCGGATGGCGGTGTCGGACTGGCAGCCGCTGCCGCTGCCGCGGCTGCTCTGGCTCAACACCGGCGTGCTGGTCTTGAGCAGCGTCGCGCTGCAATGCGCCGTCGTCGCCGCGCGCAAGCGGCAGATCGACATGGTCAGGCTCGGCCTCGCCACGGCCGGGCTCACGGCGCTCGCCTTCCTGGTCGGTCAGTTCATGGCATGGCGGCAGCTGACCGAAGATGGCTATCTGCTGAGTTCCAATCCGGCCAACAGTTTTTTCTACCTGATTACCGGCATGCATGGCCTGCACATATTGGGCGGGCTGGTGGGCCTCGGCAGAACGACCGCCGGCGCCTGGAATGGAGCGCGGCCGGAGCGGCTTCGACTCGGCATCGAACTGTGCGCCATGTATTGGCATTTCCTGCTCTTCGTGTGGCTCGCCATCTTCGCATTGCTGGCGGGTTGGGCCGCGACGTTCATCGACATTTGCCGACAGTTGCTGACCTAAGGGGATCAAGCGGATGGCAGAGACAGTCACGCATATCGGCCAGACGGAGCCACGACCCGTGGGCTGGCAAGGCATAGCCGCCGACTGGTCCTCGGATCAGCGGGCGTTCAAGAACGTGTCCTGGGGCAAGGCCATGATGTGGATCTTCCTGCTCAGCGATACCTTCATCTTCGGCTGCTTCCTGCTCTCCTACATGACCGCGCGCATTTCTACACGCGTGCCGTGGCCCAATCCGAGCGAGGTCTTTGCGCTTCGCATCGGCGGCTCGGATATCCCGCTGATCCTTATTGCCATCATGACCTTCGTGCTGATCTCAAGCAGTGGAACAATGGCCATGGCGGTCAATTTCGGCTATCGCCGCGACCGCCGCAAGACGGCAATCCTCATGCTTCTGACCGCGGCACTCGGCGCGACCTTTGTCGGCATGCAGGCCTTCGAATGGACCAAGCTGATCACCGAAGGCGTGCGGCCCTGGGGCAACCCCTGGGGCGCCGCACAATTCGGTTCGACTTTCTTCATGATCACCGGTTTCCACGGCACCCATGTGACGATCGGGGTGATCTTCCTGATCATCGTGGCGCGCAAGGTATGGCGCGGAGATTTCGACACCGGACGGCGCGGCTTCTTCACCAGCCGCACGGGGCGCTATGAGAATGTCGAGATCATGGGGCTGTACTGGCACTTCGTCGATTTGGTCTGGGTGTTCATCTTCGCATTCTTCTATCTTTGGTGAGAGGCAGACATGGGTGAAGCAACCGCAAACGGCCTCGGACAACACGCACTTCACGCTGCGCATGAAGCGCCGGCGGCCGTGGCCCATGCCGACGCGCATCAGGAACATCCGATCAAGCTCTATCTGGTGGTCTGGGCATGGCTGTTCATTCTCAGCACATGCTCCTACCTGGTCGATTATTTCGGCCTTCACGGCTATCTCAGATGGTCGCTGATCCTGATCTTCATGATCCTCAAGGCAGGGCTGATCGTCGCTGTCTTCATGCACATGGCCTGGGAACGGCTGGCGCTGACCTACGCGATCATCCTGCCGCCGATATTGGTGCTGGTGTTCGTGACGATGATGGTCCTCGAAGCGGATTACACGCTTTTCACCCGGCTGGCGTTTTTCGGATCCGGACCCTGAAGCGCAAACCGGATTTGCCTAGGACATTTCCGGTCGGGACCCACACATGCGGCGTGCGTCCAGTTCCGTTGCCGGCGCCTTGAAACAATCGGCAGCTGGTCCATTTTTGTTAAAGCATGATCCCGAAAAGCGGATCCGGTTTTTGCTGCGCTGACCTTCGATTCGGAAAGATCATGCTCAAACAAGGGAGGCCAAGATGACGATCGCAAACAGACTGAAGGACTTCATCGACGGCAAGGGAATTCCCTACGACACCGTCGCTCATCATCGCACTTCGACAAGCCGGCAGGCGGCAATAGCCGCGCATGTGCCCGGCAGTATCATGGCGAAATCCGTGGTCGTTCACCACGAACTTGGCTATGCAGTGGCCGTGGTTCCGAGCACCCACAGGATCGAGCTCGGCACATTGCAAGACGTCATGGACAAACGTCTCGGACTCGCCTCCGAAGACGAGATGATTTCGCTCTTCGGTGATTGCGACACTGGCGCCATCCCGCCCATCGGCGCGGCCTACAATGTACCGGTGATCGTCGATGAAAGCCTTGGCGACGCCACCGACGTCTACTTCGAAGGCGGCGATCATAAAACGCTGGTGCATGTCAGCGGCAAGGATTTCCGCAACCTGACCATGGGCGCATACCAGGCCCGCTTCAGCCATCCGGCTTACTGACGGCTTCGATCAAACCCGCAACGGCACCCTCGCTGGTGCGGTGAGGCAGAACGTCCTCAACTCGCCGATCTGGCGGGCGGCTCCACGACCTTGCGGTAGACATGCCAGGTGGCATGACCGAGGATCGGCAACACGACGGCCAGCCCGGCGAACACCGGCAGCGAGCCGATGATCAGGGCGACGGCGACAATCAGTCCCCAGACAGCCATGGTGATCGGGTTCGCCAGCACCGCACGCACCGAGGTGTGGATGGCTTCGTAGGCGCCGACGTCGCGGTCGAGCAACAATGGGAAGGCGACGACCGTTGTGCACAGCACCACCACAGCGAAGGCGAAGCCGATGGCGTGACCCAGGATAATAAGCGTCCAGCCGCGTCCGGTGGCGAATATTTCATTGATGAAGCCGGATATCGATTCCGGCGGCGCCGGGCCGAAGAGATACTGGTAAAATAGCTGAGCGGTCAGAAGCCAACTGATGAAGATTGCCAGCAGCATGATCCCGACCGCCGCGATGGCTGGCAGCGCCGGAGAATTCCTGACCTCGAAAGCGTGCCTCCAGGAGGTGTCGAGTCCGGCTTCCCGTCTGCGGCTGATTTCATAGAGGCCTATCGCCGCGAATGGGCCGATCAGCGCAAAACCAGAGACCAGCGGAAACAACAACGGCAAGGCGTTGGCGCCCGAAGTCCAGGCGGCGAGCACGACGCCCACGAGCGGATAGAGCAGGCAGAGAAAGACGATGTGCGACGGTTTGACCATGAAATCTTCGACGCCCCGCTTGAGCGCGTCGAAAAGGTCGGAAACACCGATTTTTCGAATTTTGGTATGTTCCAGCGTCTCGCTGGCGCCTGCTACAACATGAAAACTTGCCATGACCGTTCCTCCAGATCGGGTCCGGTAAGGTCGCGGTTTCACGGTGCTGCCGTTCTGCATGACTGGCCACGCAAAACCGCGACCTGCACCACAACCAACATACTCTTTTGCCAAGGACTTGTCGCCCTTTGTCGGAAGAACTCCGGCGGCTAGCTCTGGTGGTCTTTTTTCGGTAGTCTCGTACAGCTCCACGCGCCCTTCTTGGGTGCGCAAAGGACGCTGGGCCACGTTGATCGGCGCATGATCCTTTCCGAAAATCGATCCCGATTTTCGGGGTCGTGCGCGGGGTCAAAGGTGAAGGTCATGGATGGAAGGACGCTTCTCATACTCGGCCTTGGCATAGTCGCGCTGCTGATCCTGGGATTCTGTGCAATACCATCGTGATGTTCGAGCCTGTCCCGGCGTGCAATGTCTTCAATGCAACAATTACCGATCAGCCCTCTCGGCCCGTCCAAGAACAGTGGTCATGCCATCAACCTCCGACTGACGTGAACGCTCGCACTGCGATGGTGTCGGCAAGCAGCATGGCAAAGATCGCGAAAAGATAGAAAATCGAGAAGGCGAACAGCGCCTTTTCAGGCTTCATCTCTCGGTCTGGAGCGACCAGGACCTTCCAGGCGTGCCAGATGAAACCCGCGCCCAAAGCGGCCGAAACAAGTCCATAGAACCCGCTCGCGAATCCGAACGCCCAGGGCAGCACGCCGATTGGCGCCAAGAGCAGTGAATAGGCGAGTATCTGTCTTCTGGTCGAAGCCTGGCCAGCCACGTTCGGCATCATCGGGATGCCGGCAGCTGCGTAGTCGCCGACCTTGAACAGCGCGAGCGCCCAGAAATGCGGCGGCGTCCACAGAAAGATGATCAGGAACAGGATGACGCTTTCGATGCCGATCGCGCCCGTGGCGGCCGCCCAGCCAATGACAGGAGGAAGGGCACCCGCCGCGCCGCCGATGACGATGTTCTGCGGCGTCGATCGCTTCAGCCACATCGTATAGATGACGACGTAGAAGAAGATGGTGAAGGCCAGCAGCGATGCGGCAAGCCAGCCCACCAGCACGCCGAGCGTCATGACCGAAAGGGCGGAAAGCACCAGGCCAAAGCCGAGAGCTTCACCCGGCGTGACGCGGCCCGACGGAACTGGCCGCTTTGATGTGCGAGACATCAGCGCGTCGATATCGGCGTCGTACCACATGTTGAGGGCCCCGGCCGCTCCGGCTCCGATCGCAATCGCACCGATTGCGATCACGGCGATGACCGGATTCATCGCGCCAGGCGCCGCCATCAGGCCAACGAAAGCAGTGAATACGGCAAGCGCCATGACCCGCGGCTTCAAAAGCGCGAAGAAATCACCCGCCGTCGCTTCCGACAGGCGGATGCCGGTATCCTTGAGGCGGCTTTCCCTAGTCGACATCTCAGGCCGATGGAAGCAGGCGACCTAATGCGTGTCGCTCAAAATTGGTCCGGTTTTGAGACGTATGGCGGGGGAGCCAGGTCACTTGGAGAACGTTTTCAGGTAGGCAATGACGTTGGCCACGTCTGCATCGTTCTTGAGGCCGGCAAACGCCATCTTGGTCCCTTTGACCATGGCCTTGGGATCGTGAAGGTAGGTCGTCAGTGTTGGTTCGTCCCATTTGACGCCGGATTTGCCGGCGGCAATCATGGCATCGGAATATTTGAAATCCGGATGCGTACCGGCCGTCCGGCCGATGACACCGTGCAGTGATGGGCCGATCTTGTTCTTATCCTCGTCTGCGATGTGGCAGACCTTGCATTTGGTGAAGACCTTCTCGCCAGCCGCAGCATCCTGAGCCTGCGACGGATTGGCGGCGAAGGTTGCAACAGACACGACGGCGAAAAACGCGGCCAAGCGCATGGCATTTCCTCCCTGATCGTCAAATGTGCCTGAGATGATCTGCGCATGCCGGTACCACCAGCGATGCGCCTTGTACGGCAGAACAGATTATTCACTTCTCCCCACATGGAATTGCGGCACCTATATACCACAGAATCTGACCGGTAGGTAGAAGAGGCCTCGGGCTGATCCAGCGCATTTGTAGATGATGTCGCGACGCCGGACGGCCGCGTTTTCACCGAGCAGGCATATGCCCTTGCCTCGGCTTCGGCGATCTCGTTAGGATTTCTTGTCGCCGTTTGGATTGGGCACCGGTGCCTCTCGCACGTCTCGCGGTGGCGGATCGATATGTTCAAGTTCTGACGGTGCTTCTTTGTCGCGATGGACAGGTACCTTCTTCGGTTCGGGCCTCGGTGGCGGTTCCTTGATCGTGTTGGACATGATCCAGTTAATCGGATCGCCGGTCTCTTGTTCCGTTAGCGAGCCTAAAAACTGGAAGCCAGAGGAACCGGGAGCGTTGAAGAGCGTTCTGTCGCATGCTGAAGAAAATCGCCCTCGCCGCCGTGCTGGTCCAGGTTGCCGTCTTTTCGGCTCTCACAACCCAGACGGTTCTTTTCGCGTCTACAGCCACCCAAGCTGCCAACGCGCGACCTGGCGACCCTGTCGCGGTCACCGGGAAAGAACGCGCCGAGGCGACGTGGTCCAATATTCCCAATCATTGCCTCAGACGGATTGAGGCGAGAAAGCCTGTCGAGACGACCTTAGCGATCGCCGGGCAACAATAGCCCGCCCCCTTATTGCAGGGGTGAATCGATCTTGCAAACCCCGCCCCGCCACCTTAAAGCGCAATGATTCCTGCTACTTGCGGCGTGGGGATAGTGCGTTGGTTGGGCAAGAATTGGCAATGACTAGGCAGCGGCAGGGCTTTCGACTGCTCCAAATGGTATGCGTCAGGCGGGCATTGCTGCCGGCAAAGGACCCACCGGATCGGTTGCCCCGGAAAGACGACCGCCTGCTCGGGATGTGCCGGCCTGGGGACGCTGGCAGAACCTCCGCTGAAGGCTGTCGCATAGCCCTGATCGGGTCGCATTCCCCTGATGACGAGTCGCGGCTTCGACGAACTGCGTATTCTATGCCACTGATGCGTCTTCTTCAGGTGGCGGCGTCAAAACTGTGATGTCCATCCTGGCTATCTTGGATGCCGCGCGGCCTTGCGCACCAGAATCCACATCGCCGGTTGCGGCAACCATGATTTTGGCGAGATGTCCCACGGCGTCTGCGCTGCGGCCTGGCGAAAATTCTTCGCTCGTTTCCGGCTTTCCCACCGCCGTTTGTTTTTCCGGCACTTGCCGATGTTGATTTGCGATTGCGGCAACCATTGAAACCTCCTGTGGCAACACCTTGACCTTATATTAGCGCTGACTGTTGTGGGGCTGACCTGGCAAGTCCGCCGGGAGCCACAATCAGGGGCGTGAAGAACCTTGCTAACCAACTGCGCCGCCGCACGAGATCCGCTGGCTCAGCGCTACCTTGCGTGCATCTGACCGCCGCGCAATGCTGGCGCCAAGGGGAGAGAATCATGCGAAAAATTCTGGTATCGATGCTGCTGCTCGCGGCGGCCTTTTCCGTAAACCCGGCTTGGGCGCTGGACAGCAGCGGAATGCCCGTCGTGGTGACGCCACTGGCATCGCGCACGACGACCGCGTCCGGTCAGCCGATCACATTGCCGCGGAAAAACGTGCAGGTGCTGGTGTCGACCTATGACATCGCGCCGGGCGCGACCTTGCCGGTCCACAGACATCCCTTCCCGCGCTACGCCTATGTCCAGGCCGGCACGCTGAAGGTCACCAATGTCGAGACCGGCAACAGCAACACCTACAAATCAGGCGATTTCATCATCGAAATGATCGGCCAGTGGCATCAGGCCACCAATATCGGCGATATCGAGGTCAAGCTGCTGGTTATCGATCAGGTCGAAGAAGGCGCCAAGAACACGGAACTGCGCCAGTAGCGGTCAGGTCTGCGCCCAGCGGCCGGGAGGCGGCGCTCCCGCGCGTCATCGCGCCGTCACGCACAACCACCCTGCCCAGGCACTTGACCCCACGCACTTGACCCCCAACCACTCATCCCCAGGCGCCGACCATCTGCCGTGTCGTGGCGTTCAGCCGGTTGAAGGCGTTGATGAGCGCAATCTGGATGACCAGCGCGGCAAGCGCCTTTTCATCATAGTGCCGGGCGGCCTCGTCCCAGACATCGTCCGGCACCGCGTCCGGCCGGTCGGCGAGCCGTGTGCCGGCTTCAGTCAGCGCAAGGGCCGCGCGTTCGGCGTCGGTGAAGTAAGGCGTCTCCCGCCATGCCGCCAGGGCAAAGATACGCTCGTCCTTTTCGCCGGCCTTCTTCAACTCGCGGGAATGCATGTCGACGCAGACGGCGCAGTAGTTGATCTGGCTGGCGCGCAGATGGATGAGCTTGCGCGTCACGTAAGGCACATCGGCAGCCTCGGTCGACTTGTCCAGCGCCAGCAGCGCCTGCACGGAACCGGGAATGAGCATCACCGGGTTCTTGATTCTTGCTTGCATGGTCTTTCTCCTTTGAGTTCGTCGGGACGTGCTTTGCCGACCCGGATGCAAGGCATCCGAGGTTGTGAATTTGAAAGGATTGTCGGCCGCAACGCCGCGCCGCCAACAGGAAACCCATAACCATATGGCTATGGATTTTACTCATAACTCAACGGTTATGAGAATCAAGCAGGAAATGTCCGCTGGCCCAAATGGCGGCGCGCTGTTCGCGCTTTCACACCAACCGGCCTGATGCTAGGGCTGGCAGCGACATCATGGATTGGATAGCCCCTTGACCAGAGAAACTCGCCTGCCGCTGATCGAAATTTGTGTCGAAGGTATTGACGGCCTTCTGGCAGCACAGGCTGCCGGCGCCGACCGGGTCGAACTGTGCGCCAGCCTCATTGAAGGAGGCATCACGCCGAGCCTCGGCACCGTGCGCGCCGCCCTCGACCAGGCGACGGTGCCGTTTCACGTCATGGTGCGGCCGCGCGGCGGCGATTTTCTCTACAGCGACACCGAGTACGCCTCGATGCTCGCCGATGTCTCGGCACTGCGCGAACTCGGCGTGCCCGGCGTGGTGTTTGGCTGCCTGAATGCCGACGGCACCATTGACGAGGCGCGCATGAGCCAACTGACGCAGGCTGCGGGCGCCTTGAACGTCACCTGCCACCGCGCCTTCGACATGACGCGCGACCCGGCCGAGGCGCTGGAAGCGCTGATCCGCAGCAAGGTCGGCCGCGTGCTGACCAGCGGCCAGCGCGACACGGCAGTCGAAGGCGCGTCACTTCTGGCGGATCTTGTGCGGCAGGCCGGCGAGCGCATCGTCATCCTCGGCTGCGGTGGGCTCGATCTTGGCAACATCGCCGAAGTGCGGAGGAACACCGGCCTATCCGAAATGCACTTCGCCGCCCTCAAGGACGTGCCAAGCGCCATGGACTACCGCAACTCCCATGTCGGCATGGGCGGCTCCGATCTCGACCGCGAGTATCGCAACACCTTGACCGACACACCGCTGGTGGCGGCGACCATCGCTGCAGCCAAGGCATGAGCGCGACCCCTGCCCCAATTAGCCGCGTCTCGGCCGAAGACGAAGCGGCGATCCTGGCGCTCAACAATAAGCATGCCGCCGAACTGTCGTGGCTGGAGCCCGAACGGCTGTCCTTCCTGCTCGGCGAAGCATTTTACGCGCGCCGCATTGGGGACCTCGAAGCCTTCATCATGACCTTCGACCAGAACGCTCGTTACGACAGCCCGAATTTCTTGTGGTTTCGCGAGCGCTACGAGCGCTTCGTCTATGTCGATCGGGTGGTGGCGGCGCAAGCGCGTGGCCGCGGCCATGCCCGCCGGCTCTATCAGGACCTGTTCGGCAATGTTGAGCGCGCCGGCCACACGCTGGTCACCTGCGAAGTCAACATCGACCCGCCGAACCCCGCCTCGGATGCCTTTCACGCCGCCCTCGGCTTTGCCGAAGCCGGCGACGCCGTGATCCATGGCGGCAAGAAAGCAGTGCGCTATTACGTCAGGTCGTTGAAGACATAGAGGGCGAGCGCGCCGCAAGACGCCTGAACGGCTCTATTGCCTCACCAATTGCGGTTGAGCCATTCGCGTGCCGGCCGCTCGATGAGGTAGTAGCTGCACAGCGCGCAGACGAAAACGCCGGCCAGCATCAGGATCGGCGCGCTGCCTTGTTCATAGACGAATTTGTAGAACGGCTGTTGCCACAGATAGAGCGAATACGACCACAGCCCCAGCGTTGCCATCGGCCAGGAGGACAGCAATCCGGAAAAATACCGGGGGCTGAAATCGAGCACATTGACGGCCAGAGCCAGCAGCGGGACGGCGAAGAGATAGTGGATCGGCGTCGGCACCGGATCGAGGAACAGCAGAACGGCGCAGATCGATGCTGCCAGCGCCACATGCTTGCCACTCAAGAACGCCGGCAGCCTGTCATCGGCCTTGAGCAGGCAGATCGAAGCCGACAGCAGGATCGACGCGATATGCACATCGGTGCGCCAATAGGTGGTTTCGTAGTCCATCCCGAAGACCCAGTACGAAATCGCGCCGTTGGCCATGGCAAGCAAGGCCAGCGCCAGGAGCAGCACGACGACGCGAGAGCGCGTTGAGACGATGACGCTGATCAGCGCCAGGATGATATAGGCGTGCTCCTCGATGCAGAGCGACCAGATGTGGTCGAGCGCCCCTGCCCGCGTCACCAGAATGCCGGCATAATTGTAGGTGAATGTCAGCGCCGTCAGCGCCGCCTTCCATTTGAAGGCGACGAAGGTGCTGGAGAGCGCAATCATCGCGACGATCACGAAAATCAGAAGCGCCGGATAGATGCGGGAGAACCGGCGCTTGAAGAATTTCTTCAGCGGATAGCGTTCGATGAACAGGATCTCGCCCATCAGCCGGCCGCTGAGCACGAAGAAGAATTCAACGCCCAGAACGCCTAGATTGATTCCGGGGACGGGAAAGAAATGGCCGATCAGTACCAGGGCGATCGACAGGCCGCGCCAGCCGTCGAGATAGGCCAGTCTTGTTCTGATCCGTCTGTCGGCGACGGACCGGGACGGAATGACATGCGTCGCGGAGATGTCGGTCATGCCGATCCTTTCGCATTGGGCATGCGAAAGGGCACGGCGGTACAATCCGAACCCGGCTCGCATTCCCGCCCCAGTCCATATTGCAGTGCAAGATAAATTTGTGCAAGTGCGAGATTGCTGCTGGATCAGTGCCAGGCGAAGTACCGGTGGGAATTGCTGCAAGGAGGATTGGCGCGCGCCCGCGATTCCATCAAGGACTGGAAGCAACAGGTCGCCACATACGAAAAAGGGGCCGCAGTGGCCCCTTTCGTTGCGCCCGAGTGCTGGTGTTAGGCGTTGGCGGCAGCAACCGCGCGCTTGGCCATCACCGCGATCAGATTGGCGCGATAGTCGGCGGAAGCGTGGATGTCGGTCATCAGATCCTTCGCCGGCACCTTCACGCCATCGAGTGCCGCGGCCGCGAAATTCTTGGGGAGTGCGGCCTCGATCTCCTTCGAGCGGAAGACGCCGTCGTCGCCGGCGCCGGTGACGGCAACGCTGACGCCATCCTTGCCCTTGGCCACGAACACGCCAACGATGGCGTAGCGCGATGCCGGATTGCGGAACTTTTCATAGGCCGCTTTGGCCGGCGCGGTGAAGGTAATGGCGGTGATGATTTCGCCATCTTTCAACGATGTCTCGAACAGGCCCTTGAAGAACTTGTCCGCCGCGATCTGGCGCTTGTTGGTGACGATGGTGGCGCCCAACGCCAGCAGTGCCGCCGGATAGTCGGCCGCCGGATCGTTGTTGGCGATCGAGCCGCCGATCGTCCCTTTGTGGCGCACCGCCGGATCGCCGATCAGCGATGCCAGATGGGCAAGCGCAGGGCAGGCCTTCTTCAGCTTCTCGTCATTGGCAACGGCGTGATGCGTGGTGGCGGCGCCGATGGTGACCGTCTTGCCAGATACCTTGACACCCTGCAGCTCCTTGATCCGCGAGAGGTCGACAAGGTCGGACGGCGCGGCAAGCCGCGTCTTCATCGCCGGGATCAGCGTCATGCCGCCCGAAAGCAGCTTGGCGTCACCCGTCTTGACCAGCTTGGCGGCATCGGTGACCGAGGCGGCACGGTGATAGTTGACTGAGTACATTTGTCTTTCTCCCTTGGGTGAAAGAGCGAATAGGGAGTAGCGAATAGCGAATAGGATCTGTCCCGTCGCACCGCCTTCTCTGCCCTATTCGCTACTCCCTATTCGCTATTCGCTTTCAATGTTTCGTCGCGCGGATAGCTGCCCACACGGTGGACGGCGATGCCGGCATGGCGAGATCGTTGCTGCCGATGGCGTCGGTGATGGCGTTGATCACCGCCGGCGGCGAGCCGATGGCACCAGCCTCGCCGCAGCCCTTGACGCCGAGCGGATTGCCCGGGCACGGCGTATTCGAGGTCGAGACCTTGAACGACGGCAGGTCACCGGCGCGCGGCATGGTGTAGTCCATGTAGCTCGCGGTCAAAAGCTGGCCGCTGTTGTCATAGTGGGCGCCTTCGAGCAGTGCCTGGCCGATGCCTTGCGCCAGTCCGCCATGCACCTGGCCCTCGACGATCATCGGGTTGATGATGTTGCCGAAATCGTCGGCGGCGACGAACTGGACGATCTCGGTCACGCCGGTTTCCGGGTCGACCTCGACCTCGCAGATGTAGCAGCCGGCCGGGAAGGTGAAATTCGACGGATCATAGAACGCCGTCTCCTTCAGCCCTGGCTCCATGCCGCCCGGCAGGTTGTGGGCGGTGTAGGCGGCGAGCGCCATCTGGAACCACGGAACGTTCTTGTCGGTGCCGGCGACCTTCAGCGCGCCGTTCTCGATGATGATGTCGCCCTCGTCGGCCTCAAGCAGGTGTGCCGCGATCTTCTTGGCCTTGGCCTCGACCTTGTCGAGCGCCTTGACGACGGCCGACATGCCGACCGCGCCCGAGCGCGAGCCATAGGTGCCCATGCCCATCTGCACCTTGTCGGTGTCGCCATGGACGATCGAGACGGAATCGAGCGGCACGCCGAAGCGCTCGTTGACCAGTTGCGCGAAGGTCGTCTCATGGCCCTGGCCGTGGCTATGCGAGCCGGTCAGCACCTCGATCGTGCCGACGGCATTGACGCGCACCTCGGCACTTTCCCAAAGGCCGACACCGGCGCCGAGCGAACCGACGGCGGCTGACGGCGCGATGCCGCAGGCCTCGATGTAGCAGCTCATGCCGATGCCGCGCAGCAGGCCCTTCTTGGCAGCCGCTGCCTTGCGCTTGGCAAAGCCGGCATAGTCCGACGCCTTCATCGCCGCGTCGAGCGAAGCCGCGTAGTCGCCAGCGTCATAGCACATGATGACCGGCGTCTGGTGCGGGAACGAGGTGACAAAGTTCTTGCGGCGCAACTCGGCCGGCGAGACGCCGAACTGGCGCGCGGCGGTCTCCATCATGCGTTCCATGACGAACGTCGCTTCCGGCCGCCCTGCCCCGCGATAGGCATCGACGGGCGCGGTGTTGGTGTAGATCGCCTTCACATTGGCGTGGATCGCCGGGATATTGTACTGGCCCGACAGCAGCGTCGCGTAGAGGTAAGTCGGCGTCGCCGACGAAAACAGTGACATATAAGCGCCGAGATTGGCCTTGGTTTCGACCTTGAGGCCGAGAATCTTGTGATCCTTGTCGAAGGCCATTTCGGCATGGGTGTGATGGTCGCGGCCATGTGCGTCGGTCAGAAAACTCTCGGTCCGGTCGGCCACCCATTTGACCGGAACGCCGGTCTTCTTCGAGGCCCACAGGCAGACGATCTCTTCGGGATAGATGTAGATTTTCGAGCCGAAGCCGCCGCCGACATCGGGCGCAATCACGCGCAGCTTGTTTTCCGGCGCGACGTTGTAGAAGGCACTCATCACCAGCCGCGCCACATGCGGGTTCTGCGAGGTCGTCCAGCAGGTGTAGTGGTCCTCCGCCTTGTCGTAATGGCCAAGCGCCGCCCGCGGCTCCATGGCGTTGGGCACCAGCCGGTTGTTGATGATGTCCATCTTGACGACATGGGCTGCCTTCTTGAAGGCCGCTGCCGTATCGTCGGCATTGCCGATGTCCCAGTCGAAGATCAGATTGTTGTCGGCCTCGGGGTGGATCTGCGGCGCACCCTTGTCCATCGCCTTGGAGGCATCGACGACGGCATTCAGCTCCTTGTAGGTGATCTCGACAGCCTCGGCGGCATCACGTGCCTGCCCCTTGGTCTCGGCGACGACAATGACGACGGCATCGCCGACGTAACGGACCCGGTCGAAAGCGAGTGGCGACCACGCCCCCATCTTCATCGGCGAGCCATCCTTGGAATGGATCATCCAGCCGCAGATGAGGTTGCCGATGCCGTCGGCCTTGAGTTCCTTGCCGGTCAGCACGCCGATGACGCCGGGCATGGCTTGGGCCTTCTTGACGTCGATGTTCTTGATCTGCGCATGCGCGTGCGGGCTGCGCACGAAGGCCGCGTGCTTCATGCCGGGAACCACCATGTCGTCGACATAACGACCGGCGCCGGTGATGAATCGTTTGTCTTCCTTGCGCGCGACCCGAGCGCCAACACCTTCAATGCCCATCAGAAATTCCTCCCGAAATGCTGAAATAGCGAATAGTGAGTAGCGAAGATGGAGAGCCGCGTTCAGTCAGTGGGATACTGACTATTCGCTACTCACTTGATCTCACGCAGCCTGTCTCGCTCTGCCCTTCGACGCCTTCGACATCGTCTTCGATGCGGCGAGGATCGCCTTGACGATGTTGTGGTAGCCGGTACAGCGGCAGATGTTGCCTTCGAGCTCGGCGCGCACCGTCGCCTCGTCGAGGCCCTCGGGATGGCGACTGATCATGTCGGTCGCCGTCATGATCATGCCCGGCGTGCAGAAACCGCACTGCAGCCCGTGATGTTCCTTGAAGGCGGCCTGCACCGGATGCAGGTCGGCGCCATTGGCCAGGCCCTCGATCGTCACCACGGTCGACCCGGAGGCCTGCACCGCGAGCATCGAGCAGGATTTGACCGCCTTGCCGTCGACATGGACGACGCAGGCGCCGCATTGCGAGGTGTCGCAACCGACATGCGTGCCGGTAAGGCCAAGATTTTCCCGCAGGAAGTGAACCAGAAGCGTTCGGTCCTCGGCAGCACCGCTGACCCGTTTTCCGTTCACCATCAACGAAACGTCCGACATGGTCCCTCCCTGGGTATTAACCTTGGTCATCACGCTGCCGACGCGGTGTTGGCGCGTCAGCCATGCGTTATTCGTACACCGCACACCGGACAAAAAACAGCACGTCGCAAACGCGGCACATTGTACTTTCGGTCATGGCGCCCAGACGTGCAGTCCCGGTCGCCCCATTGCCAAAACAGGGATTGGGGGCAACAATGTTGGTCGACGCCCGCGCGCCAGAAGCATGTAAAAACAGCGCGCACAAAAATGCGTCGGAGGAAATGCGGAGAACATCGCTGGCCAGTTCACGGACGCGCTATGCATGCGGCCTGTCGGCGCTCACCACGGACGAGCCCGACATGGAGGCGTTTGCCAGGGCGATCGCGCTGGAGGCAGCCGCTATCGACGCCGGCTTTGTCCTGCTGTTCTTTTCCCAGAGCCTGGTCGAGGCCAGCGCCCTTTCCCGGGCGCTCATGACCCACGCGCCGGCGCTCCACCACGCCGGCTGCTCGACTGCCGGCGAGATCACGCCGCAAGGTCTCGAGGACGGTCATGTGCTCGCCATGCTGCTTCCGTCCGCCGTGTTCACCGCCGTCAGTGTGATGGTCGACAATCTGTCGTCGTCTGGCATGGACAGGATCACCAGTGAGGTCGAGGGCTTGCGGCGGTCGCTGCGCGCGCGCCTGGGTTGCGACCGGACAAAAGGCACATTCGCGCTCTGCTTCATCGACGGGCTCTCCTATGCCGAGGAAGCTGTGAGTTCGGCCATCCATTGGGGCCTCGACGACATACCGCTGCTTGGCGGCTCGGCCGGCGACGATCTGAAGTTCGAGACGACGCGCCTGATCTCCAACGGCCGGGTCACCTCCGACAGCGCCATCATCGTGCTGATATCAACCGAAATTCCCTTCCATGTCTTCAAGACCGACAACTTCGTTCCCACCGACGAAAAGCTGGTGGTGACGGCGTCCGATCCCGATCACCGCATCGTGCGCGAGTTCAACGCCACCAATGCGGCAGAGGAATATGCCGCCTCCGTCGGCATCGTCCCGCAGATGCTGACGCCGCTGAGCTTTGCCTCGCATCCGGTGGTGGTGAAGGTCGGCGGTGAATATTACTGCCGGTCGATCCAGAAGATGCATGCCGACGGCTCGCTGTCGTTCTTCTGCGCCATAGACGACGGCGTCGTGCTGTCGATCGCCCAGCCCAAGGACATGATCGAAGCGACGCGCGCCGCACTGCGCGATGTCGAGGAGAGGCTTGGCAGCATCGACATGATCCTCGGCTTCGACTGCGTGCTGCGCCGCCTGGACGCGCGCAACCGGCAAGTGTTCCGCGATATCTCGGAGCTCTACCGGGTCAACAATGTCATCGGCTTCGGCACCTATGGCGAACAGTACCGGTCGATGCATTTGAACCAGACTTTTACCGGCATCGCCTTTGGCGACCGCCAGGCGGCAGAATAAGGCGGCGAAACAAGATGCCGCTGAGAGACATAAACGATCTCGAAAAGCTGAAGAAGATCAACGCGGCACTGGTCAGCCGCGTCGAACGGTCGATGGACCAACAAGGCAACGCCTTCTCGCTGTTCCAGACCGCGATTTCCCTGGAAAACCGGGTGCGCACGCGCACGGAGGAGCTGCATTCGACGCTGCGGCGGCTGGAGCAGTCGAACATCGACCTCAGCGCCGCCAAGGAAAACGCCGAACTGGCGAACCTGTCGAAGACCCGCTTCCTCGCCGCCGCCAGCCACGACGTGCTGCAGCCGCTGAACGCGGCCCACCTCTCCGTTTCGGCGCTCGCCGAAGTGCAGACCAGCGACGAGGGCAAGAAGCTGGTACGGCAGGTCGAGCGCTCGCTGGAGACGATGGAGGATCTGCTGCGCACGCTGCTCGACATCTCCAAGCTCGATGCCGGCGTGGTGCAGCCCGACACAAGCGACGTCAGCCTCGAGGCGCTGTTCTCGTCGCTGCGCTCGGATTTCCAGCCGGTGGCGGAACTGAAGGGCCTGTCGCTGAAATTCCGGCCGGTCAATGCCGTGGTCCGCTCAGACCGCACGCTGCTGCGCCGCATCTTGCAGAACATTCTCTCCAACGCGCTGGGCTACACCCGCTCGGGCGGCGTACTTGTCGGCACCAGGCATCGCGGCGACACCATCCGCATCGACGTCGCCGACACCGGTTGCGGCATTCCCGACGACCAGCGCGAGGCGGTGTTCGAGGAATTCCACCGCGGCACCTCCTCGGCCAATGCCGAACTGGACGGCGGCGGTCTCGGGCTCGGGCTCGCCATCGTGCGCCGCATGGCCAGCGCGCTCGGCCATCCCGTGACATTTTCGTCGAAGGTCGGCCGCGGCACGATCTTCCACATCGATGTTCCCGTCGGTATCGGCGCCCCGGCCGACGCCATCGCCAGCATCGCCGATATGGAACGGCCGCGCGGCTACGGCCTGTTCGGCACCAAGGTGCTGCTGGTCGAGAACGATGTCGAGGTGCTGCAGGCCATGACCTTCCTGCTCCAACGCTGGCAATGCCTGGTGCGGGCAGCGACCTCGACCGACGATGCGCTCGACATGCTTGGTGACACCGACTGGGTCCCCGACATCGTCATTGCCGACCAGCACCTCGACGGCGGCGATCTCGGCACCGCCACCATCGCCGAGGTCCGCGACTATCTCGGCCGCGCCGTGCCGGCGCTGATCGTCACCGCCGACAGTTCCGAGGCGGTCGCCAAGGCCGCCCGCGCCGGCGGCATCGAACTGATGCGCAAGCCGCTGAAGCCTGCGCAACTCAGAGCGTTGCTGGCGCATTTGTTGGCCTAATGCATGTCGGCCAAAAGCGCGCAGCGGTTTTGGGACAACGACATGCATAAAAACTAAAGACCCCTTCTCACGCATTATTCCGATCGTTTTGAAAGGAGCGCGCCCTCCCGCAAATAAGTCTGTGGATAATCCTGATGTGACGAGGTGGTGTCGTATCGGCCAAGTGAAGGAGGAGTATCTGTAAGCAACTGGGTCGGGGGATTTCATGAACCGGTTGCTTCTTGGCGCGGCTTTTCTTGTCGCTGGCGTGTTCGGCGCGGATACGTCTTTCATCTATTATATTAGCGGAAGCGCGGGAATGGATGTTCTTGCGCAAGAAGCGCAAAGCACTTCGCCTCAACCTGGCGCGCCTGCCGGCTACGGCAATGGTGGAGCGGCGCTGGGAAGTGGGAAGCCGGCAGGTGGCACATCTGTGTCAGGCACTGCGGCGCCTGCAGCGGGTTCGGATGCAGCGCCAGGTGGGGCGACCGGCAGCCCGGACGCTGCGGCCAAGGTTGGTGCCAAACCGGCCGATGCCAAGGCAGCCGATAGCAAGGCAACCGATAGCAAGGACAGCAAGGCCAAATCCGGCCCGGTGGCAAAGACGAGCGATACCGAAGCTGCGGCTGAGGAGGCAGCGACTGCGGCCGCTGCGACAACTACGACAGACAGCGGCGACCCCGAAGCGGTCGGCACGCCGAAGGTGGATCTGCCGAAGACGTCCGGCAACGGCAATCTTGGCTATGCCATCGGTATCGATGTTCCTGCGTTCCATGGCATCGAGCCGCAGATCGCACTTACCTACAATTCCTCGCGCAAGACCAAGCTTGGCGGCCTCTATCAGGGCTGGCTGGGCTACGCCTGGGGGCTCGATGGCTTCGATGTCATCGAGCGGGCCACGCCAGGCTATGGCATGCCGGCCTACGATGCCAATGACATCTACCTGCTCGACGGTCAGGCGATGGTCGCCTGCGTCGCCGGCATGGTCTCACCCTCCTGCTCGACCGGCGGCACCCATGCGACGGAGAATGAATCCTATCGCCGCATTGCGCTCAACAGCACCACCAATGAGTGGAAGGTGACCGATCGCGACGGCACCGTCTCGACCTTCCGCTCGGTGGCGGCGGTTTCGGGCCTGACGCCAACCGCCGGCACGCCGGCCTATGACCTTGCCGTGAGCTATCGCTGGTTGCTGACCTCGGTCGCCGACACCAACGGCAACACGGTCACCTACGGCTATACCTGCCCGGCCAGCCCGGTCTGTTACCCCGCCAGCGTCAGCTACAACGGCACTGTGGTAAAATTCTATCTGGAGACCCGGCCGGATCTGATCCTGATGGGCAATGGCCGCGATATCTCTGTGACCAGCCAGCGTATCAAGACGATCGGTGTGACGGTCAGCGGGGCGCTGCGCAGCGCTTACAAGCTCACCTATGACCAGGCGCCGTTTTCCAACACCTCGCGGCTGACCGCCGTGACACGCTACGGCACCGATGCGACCGTTGCCGCTGACGGTACTATCACGGGCGGGACGGCGAAGTCGCTTGGGCAGATGACGTATCAGAATACCGACGGGGTGTATGGGACGGTTAACACGCCGATCTACGAGCAAATTGCGTCCAGTTCCGCTCCCGACGGTGCCCAGAAATACGTCAACCCGCGAGAAGTTGGCGATCTCGACTTTGACGGCCGCGATGAACTGTTTGGAGAATATTCTGAAGCGACTTGGACGACGACCGGCGGAGACCACACGACACATACAACGACAACAAGGAACAGGTATGAACGAGTTATCAAGTTTGGTCAGAGCGGCACACCAATCGACAAAAAAACAGTTAGTGTTGGCACGTCGATTGATTACAAACCTTACGATGCAAATAATATGCCGATTGCAGATAACATATTTCATGAACCTGGTCGTTTCAACATCCTAAAGAATACATCTGATTTTGCCGGGTATTTCATACACTCATCAGCATACACAAGCGGGGCCACCGGGAGAGTAACCTACACACGCTCTGTTTCTAGCTATCTCATTTTTACTGATCCGCAGCTTGCTCTAACCAAAGTTGGTTGTGGGGCGACCCCACCGGCTGGTTATGAAGCGATATGCTCTGGTCTTCCTGTCTTGCATCAGAGCAGCGTAGCTCCGGGCGATACCGTCTCGCCTTCGGTCGCTAATTTTCAGAACTCTGTCGTTGCGACTCCGTATCTCGTTGCGGATCACAACGGCGATGGAGTTGACACGCTGAATTTGAGAGGCGGCTCTACCTCCGATACGATCATGGGCGTTGGGGACTTTCTCGGCAATGGCAAGCAACAACCATTGTTTTCAACTGGCACTTCCGTGAAGAAGGGCGTGTTTTCCAACGGCAACTGGCAGACGGGCGGCACGTCGTTCTCAATAAACTGCTCTACGACGCAGTACTCCAATCCGGGCACGTGCATTCTTGCCGACCTCAATGGCGATGGGGCAACCGACGTCTTGCGCTATAACGGCAATGACGACAGCGTCGGGCTATGGTTGTCAACCGGGGTCGGCTTCAAAAGCTATTCGGTCTCCTCGATAGAGGGCTTAACAGCAGTCCTTCGCGACTTCGACAATGATGGACGGATGGATGTCATCACCATTGGTGGCAGCAACACGAGCAGTCAGCCCTACAGAACCAACACGATCCGGGTATTTTCGCTGCGGCCATCGTCGACGGCGATGACACCGGTGCAGTTTACACTGCCGGCGGGTATGATTGCCGGCACTGTGATCGGCGACTTCAACGGCGATGGCCTGCCTGACTTCACCAACTACACCAGCATGTTCATCTCGAACGCCGGGACGGGCAATCCGAACCTGTTGAAGCAGATCACCACGGAACTGGGCGGCGCGGTTGCCTTGGAGTATGCGCCGTCCTCAACCTGGACGAACAACTACCTGCCGCAGGTGGTGCATGCGGTGTCGAAGCTCTCGGTCGGCGACGGCCGCGGACAGACGGCGGTGAGCACCTACACCTATGCCGGCGGCAAGTACGATCCGGCGGCGCGCAAGTTCCTGGGCTTCGCCTCGATCGTCGAGACAAAACCGCTGGCCAATGGCGAGACCGCCCCGTCGAAGATCGAGACGACCTATCGGCAGGATCTGGCAAGCTACGGCCTGCCGTCGCTGACGGTGTGGAAGGATGGCGCAGGCGTCGTCCACAAGCAGGTGGCGGAGACCTATGCGGTCAATACGGCGACCAAACCCTACACCGTGCAGAACACGGCGACCGACACGACCCTTACCGAGAACATCGCCCGCAGCCTGAGGGTCGAGCGTGGCTTCGATGCCTACAACAACGTCACCAGCATCAAGGACTATGGCCGCACCGATGTCAGCGGCGACGAGACCTGGACGGAACGCTTCTTCTCGCCCAACACGGCCGCCCACATCGTCTCGGCCCTGATCGCCGAGCGCACGCATGCCGGACTCAACGCCACAGACCCCTATGTCAGCTACAAGCACAATTACTATGACGGCAACACAGACGTCTGGGCGGTGCCGGTCAAGGGTAACCTGACCTGGGTCCGCGACACCACCGACATCAATGCGTCGCCGAAAAAGGTGGTGAGTCAGTATTTTGCCTATGACGCCTATGGCAACAGGATCTCGGCCAGCAACGGTCTCGGCCACAAGACCGAATGGGATTATGACGCGACCTATCACCTCTATCCCGTAACCGAGCGGGCACCGCGCTATTTCGCCACCGGCGGCCAGACCGCCGACACCCGGTTTGTCTCGACCGCCACCTACAATCCCGTGTGCGGCCTGCCGGCGACGAAGACCGATCCCAACGGCATCATCAAGACCTTCACCTATGATGCGTTCTGCCGACCCTACCAGGTCTCGCAGAATGTGCTCGGTGCCTATGTCAGGAACCAGTTTGTCAGCGAGGGCAATCCTGGGGCGCAGGCGCTGATCAAATACACGCCGCTGCCCAATGGCGCGGGCGAGGATTTTACCATCTCCTGGTATGACGGCCTTGGCCGGGTCTTCCGGGTAATGACGCCCGGCGAGACGGCGGCTGGCGCAAGACGCATTACCGACACCGACTACGATCCGCGCGGCAATGTGCTGCGCGCCGCCTTCCCGCGCTTTGTCGACGATGCCACGCAATGGACCACCAACTTCTATGACTGGGCCGACCGGCTGGTGAAGACGGTCAATCCGGATGTCAGCCAGCGCACTTACTTGAACGAGCTAGCCACGGGAGCTGGCATCAACCCGCGCCTGAATGCGGTGACGATGACGGACGAGCTTGGCCATCCGACTAGGACAGGATTGACGACACATGGCAATATCGCCGCCATTGTCCGCGACTTCGGTGGCCTCAATCTGCTGGAGACACGCACCTACGACCTGCTCGGCCGCTTGATCGGCGTCAGCGATCCCGGCGGTTCGACCTGGACCTACACTTACGACATGGTCGGCAACCGGCTGTCGGCCTCCGATCCCGATCTGGGCACCTGGACCTATGTCTATGACGCCGCCAACCGGCTGATCAGCCAGACCGATGCCAGGGGCACGGTCACCACGCTCGCCTATGACCAGATGGACCGGCTGACGCTGAAGACGGCAACGGCACCGGGCGGCAGCCCGGTGACGCTGACCCAGAACACCTACGATCAGGCGGAGGCCCCCTATGCAAACATCGGCCAGCTTACCACCTCGCAGAACCCGATCGCGACGCAAAGCTACAAATATGACAGCTTGGGCAAGCTCGGCCTTCAGGTCACGACCTTTGCCAGCCCGAACGTGATGCACGTCACCTACGACGTCCACGATCGCTCCGGCCAGACCGTGAAGAAAGTGTATTACCCGGGACCGCTGGAATTCGGCACCACAGCTGCCCCCTTGCAATACACCGCCGGCAACAGGCTCTATTCGGCGCCCGGCTTCATCACCTCGACGCTCTACGAGGCTGACGGCCAAACCAAGGAGATCACCTACGCCAATGGCGTGAAGACGTCCTTCACCTACTCGCCGACGCGCCGCTGGCTGACGCGGATAACCACCACGCTCGGCGCCGGGACAGTAATGGATCGCCAATTTACCCGTGACAGCCTCGGCCGAATTACTGACATCGCTGGAATCTCGGGCACAGGCCCGAACAGCTGGCACTACGTCTATGACAATGCCGACCGGCTGACCACGGCCGACAATCTCGGCGACAACACGCTCGACGAAACCTTCGTCTACGCCGCCAACGACAACATGCTGTCCCGCACGCGTGTCGCCGGCACCTATGTCTATCCCTCGGCGAGCGCACCACGCCCGCATGCGCCGATCTCGGTCGGCGCCAATGCGATGGCCTATGACGCCAATGGCAATTTGACATCGGACGGCACTCGCACGCTGATCTGGGACGAAGCCAACCGGCTGAAGACGGTCACGCGCGCCTCCAACACCGTCAATCTCGCCTATGGACCCGACGGAGCGCGCGCGAAAAAGTCATCGAGCTTCGCCACGACGCTCTATCCCGACGCCAATGTCGAGATCGACCCGGCGACACCGGGCGCGGAGATCTACACCCGCTATCCGCATCCCGACATCAAGGTCGGCGGCACGACCAAATACTTCCTGCACCGCGAACATCTCGCCTCGGTGCGCATGGTCACCGACATGTCGGGCAACACGGTCGAAGGCAACAGCTACGCCACCTATGGCGAGAGCCTCAACACCGGCTTCCAGACGCAAAAAGGCTACATCGGCGAACGCTTCGATCCCGAGACCGGACTGCTGTATCTCAATGCGAGATATATGGACCCGGTGCTGGGGCGGTTTATTTCGCCGGATGACTGGGATCCGACATTGCCGGGGGTCGGAACCAACCGGTATGCGTATGCGCAGAACGACCCGGTCAATAACGCGGACAACAACGGCCATTCCCTACGGTCATCCGATGACAGCGCCGCTGGGCGGGCGAACAGCGCCAAGGCAGCAAACGGCAGTATGTCAAACGCCGCACAGCAGGCCGCCAAGGGATTAGGTAGCGTCGGTGATAAAACATGCGGAGGCTGCGTTAAAACGGCCCAAAATACAGCCCTCCGCGCGCCAAATCCCCTCGGATTATTCGCGCTGGGGGCACCGCAGGCGATACCAGGCACTCCTGCGCGGAAAGCGTACGAGAAAGACGTTCAGGGTGTAATGAATATGATTTCGGGATGGCTTGGGCTTAACAGTGATGAAGCCGACAACGATAGTAGCAAACCATCTGCCGACCAGAACGAAGACACGCCACCAGCAAGTATTAATCTGGGGGACTTGAAGGAATTAAGCAAAAAAGAGCTAAAAGAGCAGGCCGCAAAAGACGGATATGACGACGTTGAGTCTTGGAAACAGCAAGAATTGCAGTTAAATTCTAAAGATCAGATTTATGGAAATAAAGAAAATATGTACAGCCTACCTCGAAAAGGCAGTGGGGAGCCTCAATATATTGGGAAAAAGCAATGACAAGAATTACATCGTTCCTATCTGTTACATCAAAAACGTTGTCTCCGACCCAGATGTCAGATTTCTTGGAGATGAAGCCTGACAGGGAAGTGGTGAAGGGCAGCCAAAGGACACCACCTCGGCAATTGCCTAAAAATCACGGATGGAACATAAGCTGCAGGTTCGAAGAGTACGTGGATTTTGACGTTGCTATTCGCGAACTAGCTGTGCGACTTGGTGACAAAATAGAGAACCTAGCTCGGTTACGCCATCAAGATTCTACAAACCAAATCTCTGTCAAGGTCGCGATTGCTCCCGACGATGATCATGTTCCTATGTTTTTTTCTGAAGAGACGCTATCCTTCCTAGCAAAGATCGGAGCCTCCCTTGATATTGAGTATTTTCCAGAATAAGAATTATACGATTTAGTTACTGTGACCGTGAACTTTTCCGTGAACTTTTTCATGAATTACGGAATTACGGTGACAGTGCACTTTTTTCATATTCACCGGGAATTACGCGGGAATTACGGTGACAGTGCACTTTTATCCTGTCCGCCGACATCGTCACGTGTGGAATTACGGTGACAGTGCACTTTTTATGTTCACACGGCCTGACTTTGCGTAGACTGACCGCATGGCTCGCCTCGCCCGTATTGTCGTTCCCGGTCTGCCCCATCACGTAACCCAGAGGGGCAACGGGCGCGCCAAGGTGTTTTTCACGCCCGAAGACTATGCGCTCTATAGGGACCTCCTGGTCGAGCATTGCCGCGTCGCCGATGTCGGCATCTGGGCGTGATGCCTGATGCCGAACCATGTGCACCTGATCCTGACGCCAGCCGACCCGGATGGCCTGCGGCGCGCGCTCGCCAAGGTGCACCGTGCCTATGCCGGCACCATCCACGCGCGGCAAAAGAAAACCGGGCATTTCTGGCAGGGTCGCTTCGGCGCCGTCGCCATGGACGAAGATCACCTGTTGTCGGCAGTGCGCTATGTCGGGCTGAACCCGGTACGCGCGGGGCTGGTGAGCCAGGCGGTGGATTGGCCCTGGTCAAGCGCTCGGGCGCATCTGACTGATGAAGCCGATGGCGTCACGGATCTGGGGTCGATGAAAGACCGGCTGCCCTCGTCGGCCGGTCTGCTCGATTCGATCGAGACGGATGTCGCGGCCGTCGACGCCCTGCGCAAGGCCGAGAGCATCGGCCGGCCGGTGGGCGGCGAGGCATTTCTGAGCCGGATAGCCGGGCAACTTGGAAAAGCCGTGAAGCCGGGAAAGCGAGGCAGGCCGCGAAAAGAAAATAGTGCACTGTCACCGTAATTGATAACCCGAACACTGATCGAGGCGAGCATCGCTCACGCAAGACGACATGGCGCGAAGGCGATCGAGGCGATGCCACTCGATGGCAGCAAGTCGCCGAGCGCTACGGGCAGCGGGTACGTGTCGACCTTCGAGAGCGCAGGTTTCCAAGCCATCGCGCACCGCGATGCAGCCCACCCGCTGATGAGACTTTCGTTGTCATGAGCCATGACGGTGAACGCCGAATTACGAATTACGGTGACAGTGCACCTTTTGCTATGTTCGTCCGGCCATCATCGAGCGCGGCACCTGATGGGTTACCCTACCCTCGATGGGGAGGGTCGGCACGGAGCGCCGGGGTGGGGTGCGGCGCCAAGCTCCCCCACCCCGCTCCGCTTCGCGGATCGACCCTCCCCACAAAGGGGGAGGGTAAAAGCTCAAAACCCAGCCTGATCCCGAAACAGCTCCGCATTGTCCAGCTTCGACACCTCGATCACCGCTTGCGTGCGGCTGTACACATTGAGCTTGCGCAGGATTTCGGAGACATGCGCCTTCACGGTCGTCTCTCCCACCTGCAGCTCGTAGGCGATCTGTTTGTTGAGCAGGCCCTGGCGCAGCATCTGCAGCACGCGCAGCTGTTGCGGCGTCAGCGTCGACAGGCGCTGCACCATGTCGGCGCGGTCGACGCTTTCGGCGTCCGGCGTGCGGCCTTCATAGGTTTCCGGCACATAGATCGCGCCTTCCATCACCGAGCGTATGGCGGCCGCCAGGTCGCTCTTGCGCGCCGATTTCGGAATGAAGCCGGCAGCACCATAGGACAGTGCCTCGGAAATGATCTTCGGCTCCTCGTAGCCTGAAACGATCACCACCGGCAGGCGCGGATAGCGGGTCCGAAGCTGCAGCAGGCCGTCGAACCCGTGCACGTCGGGCATGTTGAGGTCGAGCAGCGCAAGGTCGAACGGCTTGGCGTCGGCCAGCAGATCGAGCGCCTCGGTGATCGAGCGCGCCTCCACCGTATCGACTTCCGGATAGGCCATCTGCACCGCGCTGTGCAGCGCCTCGCGAAACAGCGGGTGGTCGTCGATGATCAGGAACCGGGCGCGATCGTGGGTTGCGGTCATAGGGTTCATTTCAGTTCGTGGGCGATTAGAATAACCCCATCACCATGGCCAGATTATTGCCAAATAGTATATCGCGATCTCCGGCGGAAAGTGCCGCCGGCACTTTCTCGACCAATCGCCTTGCCCGAACGCCCAAATCGGTCGAATGTTCCGGCAACCAGGCAGAGACCCATATGACAGACTTCGTCCTCCCCTCGCCCGCAACCGCATCGGTGGCCGTTGCGGGCTCGTCCGAGCGTTTTGCGGTGCGCCGCATCTTCTGCGTCGGCCGCAACTACGCCGCGCATGCCCGCGAACTCGGCAATGACGAACGCGATCCGCCCTTCTTCTTCACCAAGCCGGCCGATGCGGTGGTCGATTCCGGCGCGACGATTCCCTACCCACCGCTGACGGCCAATCTGCACCACGAAATCGAACTGGTTGCAGCGATCGGCAGGCCGGGCTTCCGCATTGCCCGGGAACAGGCGCTGGATCATATCTGGGGCTATGGCGTCGGCATCGATCTCACCCGCCGCGATCTGCAGGACGAAGCCAAGAAGGCCGCCCGTCCCTGGGACTGGTCGAAGGCCTTCGACCGCTCCGCGCCTTGCGGCCCGCTGGTCCCTGCGGCGAAATCCGGACATCCGCAAAAGGGCCGCATCTGGCTCGCCGTCAACGGCCAGGTCAGGCAGGACGCCGACCTCGCCGAACTGATCTGGCCGATCGCAGATATCGTGTCGATCTGCGGTGAGGCGGTGGAACTGGCGCCCGGCGACCTGATCTTCACCGGCACGCCGGCCGGTGTCGGCGCGGTTGGTGCCGGCGACACGATGACGGGCGGTGTCGACGGCATCGGCACGATCGAAATAACCATCGGCCAGCCGAAGTGAGCGTATGAGCGAACTCGTCCTGCACAACTACTATCGCTCCTCCACCTCCTACCGGGTGCGGATCGCGCTGGAGATGAAGGGGTTGAGCTACGACTACATCCCGCATCATTTGCGCCATGGCGAGCATCTCGAACCCGCGTACCTCGCGGTCAATCCGCAAGGACTGGTGCCGGCGCTGGTCCTCGGCGACGGCACGCTGCTGACGCAATCGCTGGCGATCATGGAATTCCTCGACGAGACCAGCCCGGAACCACCGCTGTTGCCAGGGGATCCGGCCGGCCGGGCACGCGTGAGAATGCTGGCGCAGATGATCGCCTGCGACATCCACCCGGTGAACAATCTGCGTGTGCTGACCTCGCTGCGCACCCTGTTCGGCGCCGGCGACGAGGACATCACCAACTGGTTCCGCCACTGGGTGAACGAAGGCTTTCAGCCACTTGAGAAAATCCTGGCTTCCTCGCCCGAGACCGGAGAATTCTGCCATGGCGACGCGCCGGGCCTGGCTGACATCTGCCTGGCCGCGCAAGTCACCAGCAACGCCCGCTTCGGCGTCGATCTGACGCCCTACCCAACGATCGCGCGCATCAACGCCGCCTGCATGGCGCTGCCGGCCTTCCAGAAAGCCGCACCCCAGAACCAGATCGATGCCGAATAGGTTTCATCTGCCCAGACGCAGCGTCAGCGCCCCGCCATATCTGGCGGAATCGATTTCCGCTTGACCGGACAGGGAATCGGCTATCGTTTTTCCTGCAACGCAGCAGGGTGGAGTGACCGATGAAAGCCGTCGTCTTCGAGAAATTCGGCGAAGCGCCGACGATCCAGACCGTTCCCGATCCGAAGCCGGCCGCCGACGGCGTCGTCATCAAGGTCAAGGCAACCGGCCTGTGCCGCAGCGACTGGCATGGCTGGATGGGTCATGACGACGGCATTACGCTGCCGCATGTGCCGGGCCACGAACTGGCCGGCATCGTGGTCGCGGCCGGCAAGCAGGTCACCCGCTGGAAAGCCGGCGAACGCGTCACCGTGCCGTTCGCCGTCGGCTGCGGCCGCTGCTTCGAGTGCAATTCGGGCAATCACCAGGTCTGCGAACACCAAACACAGCCTGGCTTCACTGGCTGGGGCTCGTTTGCCGAATATGTCGCCATCGAGCACGCTGACACCAATCTCGTGCGCTTGCCCGACGAGATGGATTTCGCCACCGCCGCCAGCCTTGGCTGCCGCTTCGTCACCTCGTTTCGCGCCATTGTCGACCAGGGCCGGGTGAAGCCCGGCGAATGGGTGGCGGTGCATGGCTGCGGCGGCGTCGGCCTGTCGGCGATCATGATTGCCAGTGCCATGGGCGCCAATGTCATCGCCATCGACCTCACCGACGAGAAACTGGATTTCGCCAAAAAGATCGGCGCCGTCGCCACCATCAATGCGTCCACGACGCCGAATGTGGTCAAGGCGGTCAAGCAGATCACCAATGGAGGTGCGCATATGTCGATGGACGCGCTCGGCCACCCCACCACCTCCTTCAACTCGATCTCCAATCTGCGCCGACGCGGCCGCCATGTGCAGGTCGGCCTGATGCTGGGCGAGCATGCCCGGCCGCAGGTGCCGATGGACAAGGTGATCGCCTTCGAACTCGAAATCCTCGGCAGCCACGGCATGCAGGCCTACCGCTACCAGGCGATGATGGACATGATCCGCAACGGCAAGCTCAAGCCGGAACTTCTGGTCGGCAAGAAGATCAGCCTCGACGAAGCACCGGCGGCCTTGATGGCGATGGGCGGCTTCGAGGGGATCGGCATAGGGGTTGTGACGAAGTTCTAGGCGAGGACGGCACCGTCATCAGGCGATCGCGCGTCGTGGCAATTCCTGCTTCGCGAATCGCTTGGCGCCTACGACGCAAAGCACCACGCCAAGCGTGACGACAACCATCAGCGGGCTGACCTGCTCGTGCAGCAGCGTCGCTGCCAGTGCCAGCCCGAAAAATGGCTGCAGCAGCTGTAACTGACCGACCGCGGCGATGCCGCCTTGGGCGAGGCCGCGATACCAGAAGACGAATCCGATCAGCATGCTGAACAGCGAGACATAGGCCAGCCCGATCCACGCACTCGAGCCAACGCCGGCAAAGGACGGCGGCAGCGTCGCAAAAGTCAGCACCAGCATGATCGGCAGCGACAGCACCAGCGCCCAGCAGATCACCTGCCAGCCGCCGAGCCTGCGCGACAGCGCCGCCCCCTCGGCATAGCCCAGGCCGCAGGCGACGATAGCGGCGAGCATCAGGCCGTCGCCGACCGGCGAAGCCGTCACGCCCTGCGTCAGGGCAAAACCCGCGACCAGCGCGCTGCCCACGCACGAAAACAGCCAGAAGGCCGGACGCGGGCGATCGCCGCCGCGCAGCACGCCGAAGATTGCTGTCGCCAGCGGCAGCAGGCCGACGAAGATGATGGAATGGGCCGTGGTGACGTGCTTCAGCGCCAGAGCGGTCAACAAGGGAAAGCCGACAACGACGCCAAGTGCTACGATCACCAGCGACAGCAGATCGCCGCGCTGCGGACGTTTCTGCCGGAACAGGAGCAGCAGCGCCAGGCCGAGCAGTCCGGCAATCGCCGCCCGGGCCGACGTCAGGAATGTCGGATCGAAATCCCTCACCGCCACGCGCGTCGCCGGCAGCGAGCCGCTAAAGATCAACACACCGATGAATCCATTCACCCAGCCGCTCGCGATCTTGTCCATCATATGCTCCGTTTGTCGGCTCTGTATCGAGCGGAGCCCGTGGCATTGCCAGAGACAATGCGGTACAGTTATACAAAACTGTCATGGGTAATTGAGCAGTACGGATGGACAGACAGACCACAAGGGAAAGCAGCGGAACGCTGGTCGAAGGCGTCATGGCGATGATCCGCCAGCGGATCGCGGCGCGCAGCCTGACGCCGGGAGCACGATTGCCGTCGATCCGCGCCTTCGCCAAATCCATGCAGGTGTCCAAATCCACCGTGGTCGAAGCCTATGAGCGGCTCGCCGCAGAAGGCGCGATCCGCTCCCGGCCGGGCTCGGGCTTCTATGCCGCCGGCTCGCTGGCGCCGCTGTCGCTGGCCGAGATCGGTCCCCGGCTTGACCGTGCCGTCGACCCGCTCTGGATCTCGCGCCAATCCCTGGAAGCCGGCGACGACATGCTGAAGCCCGGCTGCGGCTGGCTGCCGGCCTCTTGGATGCCTCAGACAGCACTGCGCCGGGCGCTGCGAACGGTGGCGCGTGCCGACGACATCGCGCTGGCCGACTACGGCACGCCGCTCGGGCTGCCGCCGCTGCGGCAATTGCTGGCACGGCGCATGGCCGGGTATGGAATCGAAGCCTCGCCCGAGCAGATCATGCTGACGGAATCGGGCACGCAGGCCATCGACCTCCTGTGCCGGTTCCTGATCGAACCCGGCGATACGGTGCTGGTCGACGACCCCTGCTATTTCAATTTCCACGCTCTGCTGCGCGCCCACAGGGCCAAGGTCGTCAGCGTCCCCTACACGCCGTCGGGGCCGGATATCGACATGTTCGCGCAGGCGCTGGCCGAGCACCACCCGCGCCTCTACATCACCAACTCCGCCATCCACAACCCGACCGGCGCGGTGCTGTCGCCGGTCACCGCGCACCGGCTGCTCAAGCTCGCCGACCAATCGGACCTGACCATCGTCGAGGACGATATCTTCGCCGATTTCGAACATGCGCCTGCCCCAAGGCTGGCGGCGTTCGATGGCCTGAACCGCGTCGTCCACATCGGCAGCTTCTCCAAGACACTTTCAGCGTCGGTTCGCTGCGGCTTCATCGCGGCACCCCGCGACTGGATCGAGGGCCTGACCGACCTCAAGATCGCCACGACGTTCGGCGGCGGCAGGCTGGCGGCCGAACTGGTACTGACGCTGCTGAAAGATGGCAGCTATCGCAAGCACATGGATTTGCTGCGCGCGAGGCTTGCGCGCGCCATGGGCGAGACCAGCGCCCGCCTGAAGGCGATCGGCATCACGCCCTGGATCGACCAGCCGGCCGGCCTGTTCTTGTGGTGCAGGTTGCCGGATGAGGTGGATGCGGCTGAAGTGGCCCGCCGCGCCTTGGCTGACAACATCGTGCTGGCGCCCGGAAACGCATTCAGCCTGTCCCGAACGGCCAGCCGTTTCCTGCGCTTCAACGTTGCCCAATGCGCGGACGAGCGGATTTTCAAAGTACTCGAGGCGGCGATGGCGCGTTGACGTGCACGGTTGTCGGTCAGCGCGACGCCGCACAGACCTCTCGCACGCAGTTGCGTAGCCAGCGTTGCGCCGGATCGGCGTCGAGGCGCGGGTGCCACAGCATGGAGATGGTGACCCCAGCGGTGGCAACCGGCAGGGGAAAACTGTACATGCCTGTACGTGCGCCTTCGGTATGCCGCTCGGGCACGCTGGCGATCAGGTCTGACGTGCGCGCCATGGCAAGTGCCGCCGAGAAACCGGAAACCATGCACACGACTGTCCGCTGCAGCCCAAACAAGTTCAAAGCCTCGTCGATCGGCCCTTTCTCGCGGCCACGCCGTGAAACGCTGATGTGCCGGCCTGCAGCATACCGCTCGGGCGTCACCGCGCCCTCACTCAGGGGATGGCCCATTCGCACGGCGCCGATGAAGCGGTCGCGAAGCAATGCCTGAATGCGCACCTCCGGTCCGGTCTCGCCAGCGACGCCTATGTCCAGATCGATCGCCGCGTCGCGCAGCGACATGACGTCCTTGTCGGACTTCGGTGCAAATCGCAGCCGCACGCCGGGCGCATCGGCCTGGATACGAGCGACGAGACGAGGCGCGAATTCTTCGATGAAACTCTCATTGGTGCGCAACGTGAAGACCCTGTCCAGGCTCCGGAGATCAAGCAGTCTGGCAGGACGCAGCAGCGCCTCCGCATCCTGAACAACACGGCCAACCTGCTGTCGCAGTTCTTCCGCACGCGGCGTCGCCACAAGGCCGCGACCGGCGCGAACCAGCAGCGGGTCGCCCGTCGCCTCGCGCAGCCGCGCCAAGGTGCGGCTCATCGCCGAAGGGCTGAGCCGCAGGCGGCTGGCGGCGCGCGCCACGCTGCCTTCGGACAGCAGGACGTCGAGAGCAAACAGCAAATTGAGATCGGGCGATGCCATTGGCGGATCATAGCATATGATATGGCGTTTGACGCACGAATAAGATGCAAATGCTGCGCCTTCCGCCATATCGATCAAGAGACTAAATCTCCGCTGGCTCCGGCACTGGAGCTGATGGAAAGGAGATCGCCGTGGCAATCGCTGGGCAAAATCGGGACGGGCGCGCATCGGCGCTGCCACAGATGCAATCCGCCCGCTGGGCGCTGGCAAGCCTGTCGCTCGCCACGCTGCTGTCGTCGCTGGGAACCAGCATTGCCAGCGTCGGGCTGCCATCGCTGATGCAGAATTTCGGCGCATCGTTCCAGTCCGTGCAATGGGTTGTTCTGGCCTATCTCCTCGCCATCACCACGCTGATCGTCAGCGCCGGACGGCTGGCCGACATGTTCGGGCGCCGGCCGTTGCTGCTTGGCGGCATCGCGCTGTTCACATCGGCATCGGTGCTCTGCGGCCTGGCGCCGACACTCGGGCTACTGATCGCCGCGCGCGCCGTGCAAGGGCTTGGCGCGGCGTTGATGATGGCGCTGACGCTGGCTTTTGTCGCGGAAACGGTGAGCAAGGAGCGAACCGGTAGTGCCATGGGCCTGCTCGGCGCCATGTCCGCGATCGGCACGACGCTTGGCCCTTCGCTCGGCGGCCTCTTGATCGCCGGCTTCAGCTGGAGGGCGATCTTCCTCGTCAATGTCCCGCTAGGTATGCTCACCTTCGCTCTCGCCTGGCGTGCCTTGCCGGCGCGCAATAAAACCGCGCAGGTCGACCGAGGCGCGTTCGATGTGACGGGCACCGTCCTGCTGGCCCTGACATTGGCCGCCTATGCGCTGGCCATGACGCTTGGCAGAGGCAATTTCGAAGCGCTCAACATCGGCCTGCTGATAGCTGCCGGCATTGGTGTTGTTCTCTTCGCCGCCGCGCAGGCGAGAGTGAAAAACCCCTTGATCCATTTTGCCAGCTTCCGCGACCTCCAGCTAAGCGCCAGTCTCGCCATGAGCCTCGTTGTCGCCACGGTAATGATGGCGACCCTGGTGGTGGCCCCGTTCTACCTGTCGCGCGGGCTCGGGCTGGATGCCGCAATGGTCGGCCTCGTGCTGTCGACCGGTCCGCTCGTTTCGACCCTGTCGGCGCTGGTGGCCGGACGCCTGACCGACCGCTTCGGCGCTCACAGGATGATGGTCGCCGGACTGCACAGCCTTGCAACGGGCACGTTCCTGCTGTCGCTCGCCATGACCAAACTCGGCATTGCAGGCTATGTCGTTCCGATCACCGTCACCTGCATCGGTTACGCGCTGTTCCAGACATCCAACAATGCAGCTGTCATGACCGGTGTTGGAGCCAGCCAACGTGGCGTCGTTTCCGGCCTGCTCAACCTTTCGCGCAATCTCGGTCTCATCACCGGCGCATCGTTGATGGGCACCATATTCGCCGTCGCATCGGCTAGAGGACACGAAGGCAGTGGTCTTGTGAGTTCCGAGGCCGCCGCCCAGGGAATGCAGGTCACATTTCAGACGGCAACGGTGCTGGCGCTGGTCGCGTTGTTCCTCGCACTGCTCTCGGCCCGCGCCGAGTTCAGGCGGCAGAGACTGGTCAGAAACCTCTGACTTTGCGCAAACCGACGGCTCCTAGCGGATCGCTCTCAGGCCCCTGCCCGCTTGCGGCGCTCATAGAGCATGACCAGCGTTTCAGCCGTCAGAGCAGGCTTTTCCTCGCCTTCGATCTCGACGGTGTTGGCTGCCTTCATCAGATACTGGCCTGGCCCTCTGTCCTCCACGGACAGCAGCCTGGTGCGCAGCCTGATGCGCGCGCCGACCTTGACCGGCGCCAGGAACCGCACCTTGTCGAAGCCATAATTGAAGGCGGCCTGCGTATTCTCGGGCACGATGCCCATGCCGAGCGCCAACGCGCCGATGATCGACAGCGTCAGGTAGCCATGCGCGATCGTCGTGCGGAACGGGCTTTGCCGCCGCGCCCTTTCAGGATCGACATGAATCCATTGATGATCGCCGGTGCATTCGGCGAACTGGTCGATGCGATTCTGGTCGACCGTCGTCCATTCCGACACACCAAGCTCCTGCCCGGCCATCGTCCTCAACTGGTCGAAGGTCGGCGGCGTTTTAGGCCGTATTTCAGTCATTCCTGCTTTCCCGATCGCTTGCAGAGCCTCCGGACCACGAACTGACGGCCTCTGTCAATTCGCCCTGCGCGAATCCGTTCCTCCGAATCCGGCGGCAATCGCGCCATGCCTCCCAGCACAACGGCAGGTCAGATCGGGATTTCTTGGCTTTCAGGGCTGCCGGCAGCAATGAGCCGGCCTCGGCCATATCTGCTACTTCTTCTCGTAGCCGGCGCGGATTTCCTCCATCGCCTCCTTGATGCGCGTGCGCAGGATGTCGACCGATTCGGTGCCGGATTTCTTGACCAGTTCAGCCACTTCGCCGGCGTTCTTCAACGCGGCCTCGAAGGATTTTCTGGCAAACTCCGTCTGTTTGGCCATCAGTTCCTGCGGATTGCCCGGCGCCTTGTAGTTTTGCGCCATATCGGTGACTTCGCGCAGTGTGTCCTGCAGCATCTCGCGCTGCCTGGACAACAGCGAGGTCGCGCCGGCAGCGCCGGCTCGTGCCGATTTCTCCAGCGCTTCGAGGTTCTTGCGATGATGCGCGAGGATCGCCTCGACATCGACATTGGGCACCTTCAGGTCGCGGCCGAACCTGCCGAACATGTCCATGAAGGAATCGGATTCCGGTTGTTTTGCCATGCTCGTTTGCTCCCCTTTGCCGCAAATGCGGGCGCCCTCGGCAAGAGAATAGCATTCGCGTGCCGTGAGTCCATTTCGAACGCGATGGAATCAGCACTGCGCCACCGCGCATCAATTCACGAGGAATAGCAGTTCGGCGACATAGAGCACGACACCGGCGAGCCCGCCGATGATCATGCCGTTGAAGCGGATATATTGCAGGTCCCTGCCGATGTTCATCTCGATCAGCCGCGTCAGCTGCGCCAGGTCCCAGCGCTTGACCTGGTCGGCGATGAAGGTCGACACGCCGCTCTTCTGGCTCTCCACGAACGACGCCAGCGCCACCACGAACCCTTGGTTCATGTCGGCCCTGATCTGCGCATCGCTGGCAAGATGGCGGCCGACCTCGACGAACATGTTGGCAAGATGCGCGCGGATAACCGAATTCGGCGCCTTGGCGTCCTGCTCGATGAACTGGCTGAGGCTTGCCCACATGTCGCCGGCCAATCCCTTGACCTCCGGCCGAGCCAGGAAATCGCGCTTCAACTTCTCGGCGCGTTTGGCATATTGCTTCGATGTCCTCAGCTTTTCGATGAAGCCTCGAGCGAAATGGTCGAATTCGGCACGCATCGGGTGATCGGGATCGGCCCTCACCTCGTCGAGCAGCGAACCGGCCGAGGCGACGATCTTCTTCAGCAGATAGGCGTCGGCTTTGAACAGGTTGAACAGCGACGGCAATTCCTCGCGGATTTTCTCGCGCATCGTCGCCAGCGCCTGTTCGTCGTTGAGAAACCGGCCGATCACCTTGGTGAATTCATCGAACAGTTTCTGATGACGGCGATCATCGGTTAGCGCGGACAATAGCTCGGCTGCCAGCGGCGCCAACGGCACTCTCTCGATCTGCTCGAGCATGCGGCTGGTGACGAAGCCGCGCAGGCCGGATTGCTCGACGGCGGCCAGCGTCTGCGGCACCAGCCGCACGACGAAGCGCGACAGGTCGGCGGCGCGCTCGGTATCGGCCAGCCAGTCGGCGACCAGCGCCGAGAAATCGACCTCGGCAAGCTTTTCGCGCACCGGCTCGGGCGCCAGGAAGTTGACCTCGATGAAGCGGCCGAGATTGTCGGCGATGCGGTTCTGGTTCTCGGGGATGATGGCGGTGTGTGGGATCGGCAGCCCCAGCGGCCGCCTGAACAGCGCCACCACCGCGTACCAGTCGGCCAGCCCGCCGATGGTCGCCGCCTCGGCAAAGGCAGCGACGAAGCCGAGCCACGGATAGATGTGCTCGAATGATTTGGCGAGCGCAAATACCAGCACGCAAAGCGCCAATGCGGCCGCTGCAACGAATTTTGTCCGCCGCAACGCGGAAAGCTTGGCATCCGCGTCGGTATCGAAACGGACAGGCGCAAGGGACGAAGCCGATTGTGACATGGGTGAGCCGCTCCTCGTCGATCTCAGGCTATTTAGTGGTTTGACGGCCAAAATACCCGCGACAGCCGGTTTCGCGCCGAATCTTGCTCGGGCGCGCGCACAAAGTTGAGGAGAAAATTCATCTATTGGTCGAAGCTAGTCTGGAATTGTTCCAAGGTATGGGCCATATTCCGCCCAGGCTAATGTGGCGAATCCGGAATTCGGGTCAAAGCCGCATCAGCAAAATTTCCAGATCTGGCGTGGTTGCATCGCGCCAGTGCCTTGTGAGGACAAAATGCGGCTTACGCGCCAGACCAACTATGCCATGCGCATCTTGATGTATTGCGCGGCCAATGATGACCGATTGAGCCGCATCCCCGAGATCGCGGCCGCTTATTCGGTGTCGGAACTGTTCCTGTTCAAGATCCTGCAGCCGCTGGTCGAGCACGGCCTTGTCCAGACCGTGCGTGGGAGGAATGGCGGCGTCAAACTTGGCCGGGCGGCCGAAGCCATCAGCCTGTTCGATGTCGTGCGCGTTACGGAAGAAAGCTTCGCCATGGCCGAATGCTTCGAGAACGATGCTGCCGAATGCCCGCTGGTCGACAGCTGTGCTCTGAATTCGGCATTGCGCGAGGCGCTAAACGCGTTCTTCGCGGTGCTGGAGCGCTACACGATCGCCGATCTGGTGGCAGCGCGGCCGAATGTGCGCAACCTGCTCGGCATCGATATGCTGATGGAGCGCCGCGCCCCGGCTGCCTGAGCGTCTTTCGCCCGTTCTAAGGGGAGAAATGCCGGCAGGGCAATGAGGGGTGCCGACTTCCACAATTGATGCCGGAAGCGCAAGAAGCCGCCATTTGCAGACCGGCCTCACCTGAATATCAGCTGACCGCCGATTGCGGCAGCACGAACGGCATGTTCCCGGCCGGCAGCACGCCGACCCTGAGCCGGCAGTCGAACACTTTCTCGATCAGGTCATCGCTCAGCACGTCCTGAGGCGACCCGGCGGCGGCCAGCCGGCCGCGGTGCATGACGAAGATCCGGTCGGCATACATGGCCGTGAGATTGAGGTCGTGCAGGATGGCGACCACGCCGCCACCCCTTCTGGCAAAGTCGCGGGCAATGTTCATGATGATCAGCTGGTGCTTGATGTCGAGGCTGGAAACCGGCTCGTCGAGGAAGAGGTATCGCGGCTTGCCGTCGAGCACCGGCGCCCAGACCTGGCACAGCACGCGCGCAAGCTGGACGCGCTGTTGTTCGCCGCCCGAAAGCTCCTGGTAGAAGCGTCCGGCAAAGCCGTCGAGATCGACGCGCGCCAGCGCCCGTTCCGGCAGCCGCGCATCCTCCCCCGGCAAGACGCCCGAGCGGCCGCCGACAAGGCCAAGCTTGACCACTTCTCGCACCGTGAACGGGAACGACAGCGTCGTCGCCTGCGGCAACACTGCCCGATGGACGGCGGTCTCAACCGGCTTCATCGCGCAGAGATCCCGGCCGTTGAGGGCGATGCGCCCGGTATAGGCGAGTTCGCCGGAAAGCGCCTTGAGGAAGGTCGTTTTGCCCGAACCATTGGGGCCGACGATGGCAGCGATCTCGCCGGGGCGCGCGTGGAAATCGACACCGGCGACGATAGGCCTGCCGGCGATATCAACCGAAACGTCCCTTGCCTCGATCATCCCAACTCTCGCAAATAAACGACTCACAGGTCGACTACGCCGCGCTTGCGCAGCAGGATCCAAAGGAAGAACGGCGCGCCCGCGATCGCGGTAACGATGCCGATCGGCAATTCGGCCGGCGCCACGATGGTGCGCGCCACCGCATCGGCCAGAAGCAGCAGCGAGGCGCCGAGCAGCGCCGACGCCGGCAGCAGATAGCGATTGTCCGGACCAATCAGCAGGCGCAGCAGATGCGGCACCACGATGCCGACAAAGCCAATGCCGCCGCTGACGGCGACGGATGCGCCGACCGCCGCCGAGACGCCGACGATGGCCGTGTATTTCAGCCGCTGCACCGGAATGCCGAGATGGCCGGCGGTCGCCTCGCCCAGCGCCAGCGCGTTGAGGCCGCGTGCCAGGAATGGCATCGCCGCCAGCGCCAGCACGATGATCGGCCCGACGGAAGCAATCTTCGCCCAGGTCGCGCCGCCGAGCGATCCGAGCTGCCAGAAGGTCAGGTCGCGCAACTGGCGATCGTCGGCCATGAAGATGAGGATGCCGGTCAGCGCCATGGCGAGTGCTGCCAGCGCGATGCCGGCGAGCAGCATGGTGGCGACCGAGGTCTGCCCTCGCCGAGTCGCAACCTGATAGAGCACCAGCGTCGTGGCGAGCCCGCCGGAGAAGGCCGCCAACGGAAGTGCAAGCGTGCCGAGCAAGGCTGTCACCGGAGCCAACACTGTGGCGCCGAGCACGATGACGGCAACCGCGCCCAGGCTGGAGCCGGCCGAAACGCCGATCAGGCCGGGGTCGGCTAGCGGATTGCGGAACAGCCCCTGCATGACCGCGCCGGAGACCGCGAGCGCCGCGCCAACCAGCATGCCGAGGATAATACGCGGCAGGCGGATGTCGTAGACGATCAGGCTGTCGCGGGCGCTCAGCGCGGCGTCGCCGGGCACGGCGCCGAACAGCCAGTCGCCGATGACGTTGACGGCCGATGCGTCCGACGCCCCCGATGTCAGCGACAGAAAAACGGCGGCCACGAGCCCCAGGCACAGCAGAAGGATGACGATGCGGGCGCGGCCCGACCGGTCGCCTTCGGATGCGCTTGCCATCACCGGACCGGCGATCGATTGATCGACCATGATCTGCCTGCTCAGTCCGTGACCTGCCCGCCATAAAGCGAGACAGCGAGGTCGTGGATGGCGTCGGCCGTACGCGGCCCAAAGCCGAGCAGGTACCCGCCATCGATGCGGATCAGCTTGCGCGCTATTCCGGCCGGCGTTGAGGCGATCGACGGATTGCCGAACAATTCGTCGTCCGATACCGGCGGTCCGGCATTGCTCATCATCAGGATCACGTCCGGCCTGGCGGTGACAACAGCCTCGTCGGACATTTGCTTGTAGCCGGAAAAGCCCTCGACCGCGTTGACGCCGCCAGCCAGCCTGACCATGCCGTCGGCGGCGGTCTCGCTGCCGGCCGCCAGGATCTTGCCGCCCTGTATCGACAGCACGAACAGGATGCGTTTGCGCTCCTTGATCGACGCCGTCTGCTGTTCGGCTGCCGTGAGCTTGGCATCAAGCTCCTTGGCCAGCACCTCGGCCTTGGTATCGACGCCAAGCGCCTTGCCGACGATGCGGACCTTCTCGAGGATGCCTTCGTGGCTATAGTGCTCAGGCACTTCGATGAATGGGACGCTCGTCTTCTTCAAGACATCGACGGCTTCCTTGGGACCGCTGCCATGCAGCGCCAGGATGCCGGTGGGATTGACCGACAGGACGCCTTCCGGCGACAGAGCGCGCATGTAGCCGACATCAGGCAGCTCAAGCGCCGCCTTGGGATACCGGCTGGTGGAATCGCGCGCCACCAGATGCTTCTCCTCGCCGAGCGCGTAGACGATCTCGGTGATCGAGCCGCCAATGGCCGCAATCCTCGAGGGATCGGCAAACACGGCCGTGCCTTCCGTGGCATTGACAGGTTGCAGTGCGACGAAAGCAAGGGACAGACCGATCGCCGGCCCGGCGATGATCTTGGAAATGCAACCCATTGTCGTTCTCCTCAGGCTGCAGTCGGGCTTGGGATGCGCGGCAGGTTCTCTGCCAGGAACCGCCAATCGTCACGCTCGCTCTCGCCCTCATGACGCTTGCCGAAGAACTGGATGATCATCTTGCCCCCGGCGTCATAGACCTCGATCGAGGTGACATGACCGTCCTTGGTCGGCTTGCGCACGGCCCAGACCTCGTGGATGTGGTCGGTTCGCAGGTGCAGATGGAAGGTTTCGTCCAGCACGTTGATCCATGGTCCCATCGGCTTGATGGATTTGATCGATCCGGAATGGATCTGGATGCAGCCGCGGTTTCCGACAAAGCACATGATCGGTATCTCGCCTTCCGCGGCGTGACGGAACATGGCACGGACAGCGTCATTGTCGAGCAGCCAGGCATAGTCCTGGCCGACCATGCGCACCGCCTGCCGGCGGCTGAGCTTCAACGTCTTCAGCATGCCGAAGAACTGGTGCACGTCGGTCAGCCGGCTCCAGCGGTCACGCAGGTCGTCGAGATTGGCGGTCGTTTCGTCGCCATGGATCTCGTCATCGGGGAGTGGCCCTGAAATGTCGACCGTCGGCTCCTGATTGGACGATTCGAGCGCGGCGACCAATTTTTGATACGCATAGAGGCTGGAGGCCGGCCGCAGATGCACCTTGTGCACGGCCTCGCCTGCCGCGTCGAAGAACTGCAGGCTGCGGCGGATCTCGTCGCCATCGCGCTTTTCCATGGCAAAGCCATGCACCCACACCTTCGGGAAGATGCGCAGGTCGATGTTTTCGCCAAGCACCATGGCATTGTGGTTGCCGGTGACGACCTTGTCATAGACGCCGATCTTTTCGTGCACCGCGCTTTCATTGCGGGTCAGCGCCATGACCTCGCCGACGGCCTCGAGGCCGGTCAGCAGATCGTTGACGCGCGGCTCGATGCGGACGACGCCGTCGCCGCAATGCGCGGCGACCAGCTCGGCCTCCGAAATGCCGAGTTGGGCAGCCAGATCACGCTCGCGCGCCTTTGGATTGTCTGTCCGTGCCCGCCGGATTTCATGCGGGGCGGGTTTTACGCGCTGGTCCATGTCTCGTCCCTACTGCCTTGCCTTACTTGTTGAGAATGAGCTTGCCCTGCCGGGTGATCTTCAGCCGGTAGAGCGCACCATGATGCTCGATGCCGATCTCGTGTTCGCCCTGGAACAGGGTGTTGCTGGACAGGGTTCGCACCGCCAGCGGAACCCGGTCGAAACGGGTAGAGGCATCGTCGGAACGGCGGACGCGATAGCGAAAATCGTTGGGATTGTGGGTGTTCATCTGGATCGATCCCTTTCCTGTGCCGGGCGTCTGGCTAGGCGTTGCGTAATCCGATTCATATCTTGACTTGAATAATCATGTTTACTAGTCAGTGCAATACCGGATTAAATGAGTCAAGATTTAAGACGCCGGATAAGATCAAAAATGCCAGCCAGCCCCGGGCCAGCCAGCATGAAACCTGGACTTTGGAGTTGGGGCATGGGGTTGGTGACTTGGAAATGGCGCGGCCGGTCGGCAATGAACGGCGCGGCGGCTTTGCTGGCAAGCGTGGCGGCGATCGCCTTGTCGGCGCAACTGGCCAACGCCCAGCAGGCGGCGCAGCCGGCGGATCAGACGAAGAAGGCTGACGAGGAAAAGGCGGCACCGGCGGGAGCGACGCTGCTCGACAAGATCCTCGTCATCAGCCGCACCGGCGAGACGGCGATCGAATCGCTGGCGTCGGCCAGCCATGTCGGCCAGGAACAGCTCGACCGCCGCATGGCGACGACGCCGAACGAGATGCTGCTCGGCGTGCCCGGTGTAGCGGCGCAGGCCGACGCCAGGCGCGTCAGCACCAGCATCAACATCCGCGGCTTGCAGGATTTCGGCCGCGTCGCCGTTATCGTCGACGGCGCACGGCAGAATTTCCAGCGCTCCGACCACGGCACGCAGTCGACCTTCTATATCGACCCGGAACTCGTCAAATCCGTCGATGTGATCCGTGGTCCAGTCGCCAACACCTACGGCTCGGGCGCCATCGGCGGCGTCGTCTTCTTCGACACCAAGGACGCCACGGACTTTCTCAAGCCGGACGAGACGTGGGCCGGTTCCGTCACGGGACGCTATGAGAGCAACGGCAAGGGCTGGACCACCAGCGCATCCGGCGCCTACCGCCTCAACGAGAACTGGGATGCGCTCGGCAACATAGTCTACCGCGACTACGACGATTACAAGGATGGCGGCGGCGACACCGTCAAGGGCACCGGTTTCGACGTGCTCAGCGGCCTGCTCAAGACCACCATCCGGCCGACCGACAACAGCGAACTGAAGCTCGGCTGGGTCGGCTCAAGCGACGGCTGGAACGAGATCAGCGGCGGCGTGCCCGTCAATGACGTCGACCTGAAGTCGAACACCTTCACGGCCCGCTACAACATCACGGATGAGGACAAGAGCTGGCTCGATCTCCACATCAACACCTCCTACAACAAGACCAACCTCGACCTGACCAGCCTCGTTCCTCTCAAACGGTTTGATCCGAGCACCGGCCTTCCCGTGGTGTTGCCGGCTGGCTCGACATCGACGTTCGATATCGGCACGACCGGCATCGATATCTGGAACACATCCAGATTCGAGACCGCGGGTATCGCGCACGAACTGACCTATGGCGGCGACTGGGCCGGCGATAATGTCAAGACTGGCGGCACGGCCGGCGGCGACAGTTTCTACACGCCCTCCGGTAAGCGGAACGTGTCAGGCGCTTACATCCAGGACAAGCTCACCTGGGATTGGCTCGAAGTCATCGCCGGTCTTCGCTACGACAGCTACAGCTTGAAGGATGACACTCACGATATATCTGGCGACAGGGTATCGCCCCGGATCACTGTCGGTGTCTCACCGTTCGAATCGGCAGGCCTTGCAGGCCTTCAGTTTTACGGCACCTACGCCGAGGGCTATCGCTCGCCATCGATCACCGAGACCTTGATCAGCGGCAATCACCCGGCGGGCGTCAGTTTCCCGTTCCTGCCCAATCCCAATCTGCGGCCTGAGACCGGCAAGACGACCGAATTCGGCGTCAACTACAAGCAGAACGATATCCTCGAGGCTGGCGACGCGTTTCGTCTCAAGGCGGCGTATTTCAACAACGATGTCGACGACTATATCGATGGCGTGACGCTGTCGCCGTTCGACCCGACCAGTGGCTGCCCGTTCGGCCCCGGCATACCGATCTGCTTCCAGTATCAGAATTTCGCCAAGGCCAAGATCAACGGCTTCGAGATGGAAGGCGTTTACGACGCGGCATGGGGCTATGCCGGACTTTCGGCCTCCATCATCAACGGTCACACGATCTCATATGAAGGCGACCGGGCAGATCTCGCCACCATCCCCTCCTCCCAGGTCACGGCGCAGCTCGGCTTGCGCTTCCTCGAGGACAAGCTGACCGTCGGTGGCGAAGTGCAGTACAATGGCAAGCCGAAGGGCAATGCGGTGGCCAAGAACTATACGCTGGTCAATGCCTTCGCCAGCTATCAGGCGACGGACAATCTGAAGGTTGATTTCCGCGCCGACAATCTGTTCGATGTCAAATACGCCAACCCGCTCAACGGCAGCACGACAGTCGTGGTCTACGAGCCGGGCATAACGCTGAAGCTGGCGGCAACGATGCGGTTTGGAGGCTGATGACAATGACGAGCTTGACGACATCCCTTCGTCTGCTGACCTCGACGCTGGCGATGTCGCTTGCGATGGTTCCGGCGTGGGCACAACAGTCCGCGCCGGTCCCCGCGCTCAGCCTCGAACTCAACGCTGCGCAACCCTCCGACAAGGGTTGCCGCCTGACCTTCGTGGTCAACAACAATCTCGGCGCCGACCTCTCCAAGGCGGCGTTCGAGATCGCACTGTTCAATGAAGCCGGCGTGGTCGACCGGCTGACAGTGCTCGACTTCAAGGAATTGCCGGCGGGCAAGACCAAGGTGACGCGTTTCGATCTGGCCGGCACCGAATGCGCTAAAGTCAGCCGAGTGCTGATCAACAGCGCGACCGAATGCACCGGCACCGGCGTCGAACCGAATGCCTGCATGCGCAAGCTGAAGACGGACACCAAGACCGGTATCGCTTTCGGCGTCTGAGGTGGGACTGCATCCCGCATTCACGCGAAACACAGTGGCATGGCCTGTGGCCGGCTTCCGCGCGCTGTCCTCTGGACCAAGCGATCTTGATTTGACAATTCTGCTCGGGTCGCTGCAGGTCTCGACGCGAGACATGCAGGATATCAGTCCCCTCCCCGAAGCTGGCGCCGAGCTGGCGATAACGCCAACCGAGCCGCTTGCGCTGCCGCGGCCATCGGCCTGGAACAGCAAATGGACGGCAGCGATCATCGTCTCGTGTCTGCTCCATGCCGCTGTGGCGGCGGCCTTTCTGATCTCGCCTTCGGGGACATTCGATTCCAAGGATGCCGAGCAGCCGGAAGGCAGTGATCAGTCGGGCAGCAACGTGGTCGGCAGCACGCTGGATAAAGATCCGGCGGCCATAAATGTTGCGCTGGTACCGAACCCGCAACCGGCCAAACCACAGCCGGCAACGCCGCCCAAGCCGCCGCCAACGGAGCCTTCTCAACCAGCCGAGGAAGCGGCAAAGCCGCCGCTCAAGCCTTTGCCGGAACCTGTCAAACAGTCGCCAGTTACGCCAGACATATTGGTCGCCGGCGCCCCACGCCCCGATGACCAGAGCGTGGCTCCCAAGACCGAAACGCCGGCACGGTCGACCGTTCAGTCCGAGAGCGCCGATGCGACCGTGGCCGTTCCGGAGCAGCCGCCGATTCCCAGCGCCAGGCCAACTACGGCTGCTGCCCCTTCAAAGGCGACGGATGAGAAGCGCGGCACGGCGGATGGTCAGGACCGGCTGGCGCAGGCCGCCAGCAAGGGCAAGAAGCAGAAAGAGGCAGGCAGCGCCGTGGAAGACAGCTACCGCAGCGACGTCATCAGAAAGCTCAGCCGCGTCAATCGCGGCGTTCCACCTTCGGTGCAATTGACCGCACGCAACAACGCCGTTGTGACATTCGTCATTGGCAGCCGTGGCGGCATCGATGAACTGCGCATCCTGCAAAGCTCCGGATCGCCAGATTTCGATCAGGTCGTGCTCGGCATCGTGCGCAAGGCAGCACCCTTTCCACCCATCCCGCCAAAGGTCGGCGACAGTCTCGTCTTCACCGGCGCAATCGGTCCGTTTTGAGCCCCGGTTCGCCGTTTCCAAACCAACGGTCAATCGTCGTCCATCAATTCTGAAAGGAACCACCATGTACATCGCCATGAACCGCTTCAAGGTGCAGACCGGCTCGGAGAACGATTTCGAAGCCGTATGGAAGAACCGCGACTCCAGCCTCGCGGAGATGAAGGGTTTTAGGGAATTCCATCTGCTGCGTGGCCCCGTCAACGAGACCGAAGGCTACACGCTGTTTGCGTCGCACACGGTGTGGGCGAGCCATGATGATTTTATCGCCTGGACCAAATCGGAGAATTTTCGGGCCGCCCACCGAAATGTCGGCACGACAAAGGTCCATTATCTCGGCCACCCCCAGTTTGAGGGTTTTTCCGTCGTCGAAGGTGCGTAACGACTGGCCGGGTCAAGCCCCGGCCAGCAGGCTCGCATTGCCGCCCGCGGCGGTGGTGTCGACGCAGACGGCGCGTTCATGTGCATAGGCCGCCGGGTTCAGCACCTCGCTGACCAGCGGCACGATCGGGCCGGAGCGGTCGGCAATGACCTTGCGCACGATGCGCGCGGCCTCGGGCGTGCCGGAAAAAGCCACGACATCGACGCGCAGCGAGCGCGCTTCGACCGGATCGGGACGACCGTCTATGGCGGCCAGGGGGAGGCCCTTGCCAGTCAATGCGGAAAGGGCTGCCGGCGCGCCGGGCGCAACCGCCAGCACCGCGTTGCCGGCGGCGAGCGCCTGGATCGTCTGCGCCAACAGCGTGTCGCCATCGGGGCCTAGGCACAGCACCCGCCCGCGTGGCGACAGCGACAGCGTATTGGCCTCGCCGGTCGGTCCGGGCAGATCGACCTGGCCGAAGTCGATGCCAGCGGCGGCACCAATGGCCGCGGCACCCTTGCCGCGCAGATGTTTCCTCAGAATGGCGATCCGGTCCGGGCGCGTCGACCAGCCGCCAAGTGCGGGATCGGGCAGATTGTCGGCAAGTTCGGTCGCCGTGACCTTATGGCCATCCTGCACATGGGTTCCGGCCTCCGGCCCCTTGCGGAAGCGCCTGAGATAGTGCGGACCGCCGGCCTTGGGTCCGGTGCCGGACAGCCCCTCCCCGCCAAACGGCTGCGAACCGACCACGGCGCCGATCTGGTTGCGGTTGACGTAGATGTTGCCGGCATGGATGCCGTCGACGAAATGCTGTACGCGCCCCTCGATGCGAGTGTGCAGGCCGAAGGTCAGGCCATAGCCCTTGCGGTTGATGGCGGCGATGACCGCATCGATCTCGTCGGCGTCGAAGGTCGCGACATGCAGCACCGGCCCGAACACCTCGCGCTCCATGTCCTCGATGCCCTTGACCCGGAAGACATGCGGCGCGACGAAGCGGCCCTCCTTGGGTGCATCGAGCTTGGCGATCAGCCGACCCTGCAGGCCCATTTTCGTGCAGTACTCGCGGATCGAGCTTTGCGCTTCGTCGTCGATGACCGGGCCGACATCGGTTGAAATCCGCCAGGGATCGCCGATGCTGAGTGCTTCCATGGCGCCCTTCAGCATCTCCAGCATCTTCTTCTCGACGTCCTTCTGCACGTAGAGCACGCGCAGCGCCGAGCAGCGCTGGCCGGCACTCTGGAAGGCCGAGGCCAGGATGTCGCGCACTGCCTGTTCGGGCAGCGCCGTGGAATCGACGATCATGGCGTTAAGGCCGCCGGTCTCGGCGATCAGCATGGCGTCGGGCGCGGCCGTCTCGGCCAGTTGTTTCTCGATCAGCTTGGCGACCTCGGTCGAGCCGGTGAAGCAAACGCCGGCAATGCGCGGATCGGCGGTGAGTGGCCCGCCGACCGATGGGCCGTCGCCAGGCAGCAACTGGATGACGTCTTCCGGCACACCGGCCTCGCGCAGCAGTTCGATAGCGCGGAAGGCGATCAGCGGCGTCTGCTCGGCCGGCTTGGCGATGACCGAATTGCCGGTGACAAGCGCTGCCGCGATCTGGCCGGTGAAGATGGCGAGCGGGAAATTCCACGGCGAAATGCAGACGATGGCGCCGCGCGCTTGCGTGCCCGCCTCCGCATCGGCCGCCTCAGTGGCGTAGTAGCGCAGGAAGTCGACAGCCTCGCGCACCTCGGCGACGCCGTCGGCCAGCGATTTGCCGGCCTCCCTTGTGGCGAGCGCAAAGAATTCGACGGCGTTCGCCTCGTAGAGATCGGCAGCGCGGTTCAGGATGGCCGCGCGCTCGCCCACGGGACGCTTCGCCCAGGCCGGTTGCGCTTCCACTGCAAAGCGCACGGCGGTCGCCACCTGCTTGGCAGCGGCTTCACT